>JAHBAO020000239.1 GCA_018500065.2 Octadecabacter sp.
AGCGCGGCTGGGTGCCAATGGACAATATCATGATCGCGGTCGCCATCGGGCAAGCCGCAGGCAGCATCGTTGGCGTGGGCCTACTCACGCGTGGCTATCAATTGGGCGAGGCATCTTACGTTGCAATCAACGAATACTCCCTCATCGTCTTCGCCGCGCTCTTTGGCTGGATCATGTGGGGACAAACTCTTGGGGCAATCGCCCTCATTGGTATCGGGTGTATTATCGCGTCCGGCTCCATTATCGCGTTAAGGTCTGCCAAATGATCATCTCTCGCGGGCGCGGTTACATCTTTGTGCACATTCCCAAAACGGGCGGCACGGCGATGGCTCTGGCGCTGGAAGACCGCGCCAAGGCTGACGACATTATGATCGGGGACACCCCCAAGGCCGTGAAGCGACGCGGTAAGGTAAAGGGTATCGAGACGGCGGGCCGCCTTTGGAAGCATTCCACGCTCGCAGATGCCGAAGGGCTGATCACGCGCGACGAGATGGAAACGCTGTTCACCTTTACCCTCGTGCGCAACCCTTGGGACCGCTTGGTCAGCTATTATCACTGGCTGAAGTCGCAGAACTTCGACCATCCGGCGGTGACGCTTGCCAAATCAAAAGGGTTTTCCCAGTTTCTGAATGATCCGTTGACCCAAACTACGTTCAGCAACAATCCGTTTGAAAGCTACATGAAAGACGGGGCAGGGCGGACTCATGCGGATTTGTACATTCGATTGGAATATCTGACCGAAGACATGGGACCGCTGTCGGCCCATTTGGGGTTCACGCCTGATGTGCCTGTTGCCAATCAAAGCGCGCGCCCGCGCGATTGGCGTGGGTTCTACACGGACTCAGACGCGGAATTGCTCGGGGAAGTATGCGCAGCCGATATCAAAGCCCACGGCTACAGCTTCGATCCCACTTAATTTAACGCGCCGTTGTTTCCAAATTTAGGGTTAATGAACCGTTTACCAGTTTATTGCCGAGCTCCGCTGACCAATGCCCCAAACTTGCCCCTTTGTGCGCCAAGGAGCGCCTTGGGAATCACCCCTTATGGTTTTGTTGCTACGGACCAACTCGCTGCCGAGTGGGTTCAAAGACTAGAAAAAACAGACATGGGGATGTCAAAATGTTTGCTTGGAAGAACACCACGTGGGACGCTGCTAAAACTGAAAACGCCCAGCCAAAACTGGACGCGCGCACAACCGGACTTGTTTCTGGCACGAAGGTCGTGACGAACGCGGGATGGGTGCAAGTCGAAACGATCCGCGAAGGTCAGCAGGTTCTGACGTTCGATGGTGGGCTGCAGACAGTCATCGCCGTCACGCGCCACGTGCTGATGGCCGACAACCGCAACATCGCAAGCTGGCCGCTGTTCGTTCCTCCCGGTGCCTTGGGCAACCGCGAAGACATGATGGTCCTGCCGCATCAATCCGTGATGATCGAAAGCGATGCAGCTGAACACATGACAGGCGATCCGTTTGCACTCATCCCCGGTGCAGCACTCGTTGGGTTTCGTGGCATTACGCAAGAACGCCCTGCTGAATGGGTTGAAGTTATCCAGCTGCACTTCGCACAAGATGAAATCGTATTCGCAAACATCGGTGCTCTGTTCCTGTGCCGCGCTCTGGCCGACCTGATAAGCGATATGGGTGCTTCGTCCTACGATGTTTTGAACATGGGCGTTGCCGAAGACCTCGTAGATTGCCTGATGTTTCAAGACGACGCCCGCGCACCATCCGCGACTCCAGTATATCACGCCGCTGCTTAAGCTGGCGTTACGCGTTACAAATGGGGGCTGACCTCGTTTGTGACCGGCGGTCCGCGCTTTCCCCAGAAAAACCGGACCGTACGGGCCCCGTCCTTGGCAACAAGGGCGGGGCGCTTTTGATTTGGGGGGCACTTAATGCCAGCTTTGTCCGCAGAACGGACTTCCCCCTAAGGTTGGTTTAGTGCTTAATATTCGGCGCTTTCATTAGAAAAGCGCTACGCCGCTTTGCTGTCGACACCTGCGCCGAAACGCCCGTAGAAGCTTTGACCCTTTTCGGCCATTTCACGCAGCAGCGCTGGGCAGGCGAAGCGGTCGCCAAACTCAGCTGTCAGTTGGTCACAACGTTCCGCCGCATAAGGCGCGCCAAGAATGTCGAGCCAGCTGAACGGGCCACCAGACCAAGGCGCAAAACCCCAGCCAAGGATCGCGCCAACGTCGCCTTCGCGGATGTCCATTAACACGCCTTCTTCCAGCGCACGTACGGCCTCAAGCACTTGGCTGAACAACAAACGGTGCTGTACCTCGACAAGCTCTGGCTGCTCGTCCGCTTCCGCGTAACGCTCAGTCAGACCAGACCAAAGGCCAGTGCGTTTGCCCTTTTCATCGTACTCATAAAAGCCGGCCTTGGTCTTGCGACCCAAGCGACCCTCATCGGCCATCCAGAAGATCAGCTCATCCGCGCTGTCGTCATAATCCGCGCCCATAGCCGCCTTCGTCGCCTTGGCGATTTTCACTCCAAGATCAATTGAGGTTTCATCGGTCAACTGCAACGGACCCAGCGGCATACCAACCAGTTTGGCCGCGTTTTCGATCAGGGCAGGGGCG
>JAHBAO020000432.1 GCA_018500065.2 Octadecabacter sp.
CAGCAAAAGGCCCGCCAGCCAACGCATTATTCTTCCTCGTCAGAATCAGCTGCGGAGACATCCTTGGCGACGCGGTCTGCTGCGAACATGGCGCGGGTGGCGTCCATGCGGTCATACATATCGTCGATGCGAAAGCGCAGGTCTGGTGTCACCTTGAGCTTTACGTCTTTGGAAATGAGATGACGTAATTCACCCTTGTTGCGGGCCAATGCCGCAATCGCAAGGTCAGCGTCCTTGCCGCCAAGGGGCAGCACGAAGCAGGTTGCGATCGAAAGATCGGGAGTCATGCGCACTTCGCCCACGGTAATGGACATGCGTTGCAGATCGGGGTCGTGGACCTCACCGCGCTGCAGAAGTTGCGACATTGTGCGACGGATCAATTCGCCAACGCGCAATTGCCGCGTTGAGGGACCGTCTTTGCCTTGAAAACTGTTCTTTGCCATTCTGCCCATGTAAGGGGTGTGGAAGGGCTTGCCAAGCGTGAGGGCGCCAATGTGGCGGTCAATTTGAAAGAAGGATACGACATGACGGATTTGCCAGGGATTGTGGTGACGGGTGGATCTGGCCGTATGGGGCAGATGTTGATCAATGCTGTGCAGGCGTCTGATGCGTGCAACTTGGTCGGTGTATTGGAACGCACGGGCCATGATTGGGTTGGTCAGGACGTGGGTCTTGCGATGGGCGGCGTGGCGATTGGCGTGATTGTGAGCGATGATCCGGTCGAGACATTCGCCAAAGCCCAAGCGATCATTGATTTTACGGCCCCTGCCGCAACGATTGGGTTTGCTGAATTGGCCGCGCAAGCGCGTGCGGTGCATGTGATTGGAACGACTGGGCTGACCGAAGATGATCTTGCGCATTTGGACGCGGCTGCGCGTCACGCCGTGATCGTGCGGGCGGGAAATATGTCACTTGGAGTGAATCTGTTGGTGCAGCTGACCAAGAAAGTTGCCGCCGCACTGGATGAAGACTTCGATATTGAGATCATAGAGGCGCACCACCATCACAAGGTCGACGCGCCGTCCGGTACGGCGTTAATGCTTGGTGAAGCTGCGGCTGAGGGGCGTGGTGTTGCGCTTAAAGACGTCAGCGATTCTGGTCGTGACGGGATTACAGGTGCACGAAAGCGCGGTGACATTGGGTTTAGCGCGATTCGGGGCGGGGACATTGTTGGTGAACATGACGTGCTGTTCGCGGCGGCTGGTGAGCGCATTAAGTTGACGCATATCGCAACAGACCGCGCGATATTTGCCCGTGGTGCGTTAAAGGCCGCGCTTTGGGGGCAGGATAAGAAACCGGGCAGCTACGATATGCTGGATGTTCTTGGTCTCAGCTAAATCGGAACTATTTGGTTGCGTCGTGCGTAGCTAACACAAACCCGTTAAACGGAGCCTTGATATGTTACGTCGTTTTGCCCTGACTTTAATCTTTTTTTCTGCCTTACCTGTCAGCGTGCAGGCCTTTGAACGGATCAGTGATCGCACGACATTTATGAGCATTGTCGGCGAAAAGGATCTTCGGATTGCCGTCTATGGTTTAACGCTGAATGTGCGCGACGATGGCACCATCACGGGGCGCGCGGCGGGCTGGGACATTGCGGGGGCCTGGTCTTGGGAGAACGGGTATTTTTGCCGCGACATGGACTGGTCGGGCTATCCGATCGAATACAATTGCCAATTGGTTGAGGTGAGTGGAGATCGAATCCGGTTTACCGTCGATCAAGGCGCGGGGGATGATGCGGTGCTGCGGATACGCTAGGGCGCGACAATCCGAGTTTGCGGCGCGGGTCCGGGGCGGGCCGCGGGATCGTTTGGCGGATTAGAAATCGACAGCGATTCCTTTTTTTTCCCAATCGCCAAAGCGAACAGGCTCTGGCCCATCGCGGCCGCCGAGTTCAGCAGGGAGGTCTGCGGTCTTGTCGTTTTTGCGGCGCTCTGCGGCTTCTGCCAGCGCACGTTTGGCGGCGTCGGGCAGGTCTTTGTGCGGATCACTCATGTCGGCTCCTTGCGGCGGTTTGATGTGTGATATACCCCGCAGCGATCAATAGCCAAGGATAACAAATGTCGCAGCAACAGGGCCTCGGGCCACGCAGGGCCGCACTTTACATGCTCGATCAGGTCACCGGAGAGGGCAAATTGCTTCCCGAAGTGATTGGTGAGGGGGCGTTGCAGCACCTTTCACCTGAGGATCGCGCCCGCGCCCAGCGCCTTGCGACAGAAACATTGCGCGGCTTGGCGCGTGCAGACCGGATGCTTGCGCGGTTCTTGCAGAAAACACCGCCATTGCAGGTGCGAAACGTGCTGCGTCTTTGCACGGTTGAGCTTGCAGGTGGCGAAGCAGCGCATGGTGTCGTGAACGCTGGTGTTGAGATGGTGGCGCGAAACAAGCGCACATCGTCGATGAAGGGTCTGGTGAACGCTGTTTTGCGCAAAGTTGCTGCTGAAGGGCCGGAAGGTTGGGCCAAGCTTGCACTGCCACGCATGCCGGGCTGGTTGCGCAAGCCGTTAAAAGACGCATACGGCCCTGAGGTAATCGCCGCAATCGAAGCGGTTCAATTTGCCGGTGCGCCACTAGATATTACCGTAAAGGGCGATGTGAAGGCTGCCAATGACGCGCTGAAAGGCGAAATTTTGCCGACGGGGTCCATCCGGTTGAAGGATGCGGGCCAAGTGTCTGCTTTGCCCGGATTTGAGGCGGG
>JAHBAO020000306.1 GCA_018500065.2 Octadecabacter sp.
CAAAAATATAGCCGTCGGGCACTTCGGTGAGTGTTACCCGCGGATTAAAGCCCGACAGCTCGAGGCGCGGTTTATTATCCGCATGACTTAGGTAGGCGACGAATGGGATCGGGGTCTCTGAGCAGTCTTCGCCTTCGCAGTATTTGTTGATTTGACACGCAAAGTGGGGATAGGCAGCGTCGCCCCGAATGCCTGGATCATTGGAACGGCCGGACATCATCACAATAAGCGTGAGCAGGGCGATCGTGATGACCACCAAGACCGGTAGCATTGTGGAACGGTTCATCAATCAGACCTTATCGCAACTTTGCCGCAAGGGCGGACACGTTAAATGGACAGGCGCGCGGCATGGGCGCCGCGCTCGCGGTAGGGGGTGGTGTCGTAATGACCACGGTAGCATTTGGAAAAGTGACTTGGCGAGGCAAAGCCACAAGCAAGTGCGACATTAATCACCGACATATCGGTTTGCATCAACAG
This sequence comes from Octadecabacter sp., assembly GCA_018500065.2. Classification (GTDB taxonomy): domain Bacteria; phylum Pseudomonadota; class Alphaproteobacteria; order Rhodobacterales; family Rhodobacteraceae; genus Octadecabacter. The sequence goes on from JAHBAO020000306.1 coordinate 478, forward strand.
GTTACGGGCTTTTTGCAAACGCAATTCCATATAGTAGCGTTTTGGAGATCGGTTCAGATACCGGCGAAACAAGCGTTCAAGCTGGCGCGTCGACATGCCGACATCTTTGGCCAAAATGGACGGGCTGATCGGTTCTTCGATGTTTTGCTCCATCGCCTGAATGACGCGGCTGAGTTTGGGATGACGCACGCCGATGCGCGTCGGTATGGACAGACGCTGTGTGTCCTGGTCGGTGCGGATTGCGCTGTAGATCTGCTGGTCGGCGACGGCATTTGCCAATTCTTCACCGCATTGATCCGCGATGATTTGCAAGAATAAATCAATTGAAGACGTGCCACCCGCCGTGGTCCAGCGGTTGCCGTCCTTGACGAATACAGATTTCGTCAGCTCAACCTCAAGGAACTCTTCGGCGAAACTGTCGTGGTTTTCCCAGTGGATGGTTGCGCGTTTGCCATCCAGCAAACCTGCCTTGGCCAATGAAAACGCAGCCGTGCATAGCCCACCGATCACCAAACCCCGGCGCGCTTCGCGGCGCAGCCAGTTCAGAATTTTCTTGGTTGTGGCCGCCTGCACATCCCGCCCACCGCACAGCATGACCGTGTCATCGCGATGCAATTCTTCCAGATCGCTATCAAGCTTGAATGTTGTCCCAGTAGAGCATGAGATAGTGTCACCGCCTTCACCAATGATGCGCCAGCTGTAAAGGTCTTGTCCGGCCATTCGGTTGGCCAAACGCAGACAATCAATGGCCGCAGCAAAGGACAGCAATGTAAAATCGCTCAATAAAACGAAGACAAACCGCCGCGGGGTGTCGCGCGTAACGTCAATGTCGATGGTGTTGTGGCGTTGCATGGCAGGGTCGCATTCATAAGGTCGATAACCAGCCTCACCACCTTTCTGCCAAACGATCAAGACAATTAAACACCGTTTGCGACAAAAACAGGCGTCTTTTGCCATTGGACCTTATCCACAGGAAGGTTATATGCAGGTCTGATATCGCTAACGCACCTGATTGGGGTGCCAAACTCGGAGCAAGAACATGACGGACTGGAAAAAATCTGACTGGCGCAACAAGCCCCGGGTACAGATGCCGGATTATACCGACGCTGCGGCCTGGGCCGCTGTTGAGGAAAAGCTGGGTTCCTATCCGCCGCTAGTGTTCGCTGGCGAAGCACGTCGTCTGCGTGACCATTTGGCCGCCGTAAGCCGTGGCGAAGCGTTCTTGTTGCAGGGCGGCGATTGCGCCGAAAGCTTTGCAGCGTTCAATGCCGATCAAATTCGCGACACGTTCAAGGTGATGCTGCAGATGGCGATGGTGCTGACATATGGCGCTAAAGTTCCTGTTGTTAAGGTGGGCCGCATGGCGGGGCAGTTCGCCAAGCCGCGCTCTGCGAACACTGAAACGGTCAATGGCGTTGAACTGCCAAGCTACCGCGGTGACATCATCAATGATCTGGACTTCACACCTGAAGCGCGCATTCCGAACCCTGAAAAGATGCTGCAGGCCTACACACAGGCCGCTGGCACACTGAACTTGCTGCGCGCATTTTCCACGGGTGGGCATGCGGACGTGCATCAAGTGCACGGTTGGAACCTTGCGTTCACAGCCAAGCCTGAAGCGGAAAAGTACCGCGAAATGGCGGCGCGCATTGGCGACACGCTTGATTTCATGAAAGCGGCGGGCCTGTCTACGGACACCAACCACGAACTGCAAACGGTTGAGTTCTACACCTCCCATGAGGCGTTGTTACTTGAATATGAAGAAGCCCTCACGCGTTTGGATTCTACATCCGGCAAGTGGTTGGCGGGCTCTGGCCACATGGTTTGGATCGGGGATCGCACACGTGCACCTGATGGCGCGCACGTAGAATTCTGCGCTGGCGTGCAAAATCCGATTGGTTTGAAGTGCGGCCCGACAATGACGTCTGGACACCTCAAGGCGTTGATGGCGAAGCTGAATCCAAACAACGAAGCGGGCCGTTTGTCCCTGATTGCGCGATTTGGGGCTGGCACGGTCGGTGAACACCTGCCGCGTCTTATCAAGGCCGTTGAAGAAGAGGGCGCGAAGGTCAGTTGGGTTTGTGATCCGATGCACGGAAACACAATAAAATCGTCCACCGGCTACAAAACACGTCCATTTGAAAGCGTTCTACGTGAAGTCAAAGAATTCTTTGGCGTGCATAACGCAGAAGGCACGATCCCAGGTGGCGTTCACTTTGAGATGACAGGTGCTGACGTAACCGAATGTACCGGCGGTGTTCGCGCTGTGACCGACGAGGACCTATCCGATCGGTATCACACAGCTTGCGATCCACGCTTGAACGCGTCTCAGTCGCTTGAGCTGGCGTTCCTGGTCGGTGAAGAGCTGTCGGCGCGCCGTGCGAAAGTTTTGGCTGCGAAGTCTGCTTAAGCCAAGCGTTCAAACGTTTGAAACAACAAGGCGGAGGGCAGGTTTGTCTTCCGCTTTTTCATGATCTGGCACCAGAAACGTCGGGTGGCGTGTATTGGTTTGGCCGCCTTGAATGACATGTAGTCCAACAACGGTTTTAACCCGCACTTCGGCGTCAGGACTGATTGCAAAACGTCGCCCGCCAAGCCCGCGTCGGCCGCTCATGACCAAAACGCCCAAAATACGGCTGACCCGCCCAAGAGTGTCACGCAGGGGTAAAAGTAAAATCTTTCCCTGTAGTTTTGGCTGGCCCATAGCGTGTGGCCCAACAAGCGGAATTTCGACGATACTTGGCGTTGTGAAGGCGGTCTCAAGATACTTTGCCATATCGGCGCGGGCTTCGGGAAGCATTACTGCGGTTAACGAAAGGCCGCGTGCCTCAATACCGATGAGCTTTGCAATATTTCGCCCAGCAACACGAATGCGCGCAACGCCGGGGGCAATACGTTCAAGCACAAAACTGTCTTCCAGCAACCCGCCCAAGGCAACAGGATCAATGTCTTTGCGGTGCGGCACACCGTTCGTGAAAGGCAGGGAGGCCCAGTATTCCTCTAGTTCTTTCAAAGCGGTAGGATTGGTCATGATAACATCATCTGCTTTGGAAACCGCATCGGCACTTACCTTGTAGGGATCAAATGTCATGCTCATGAGGTAGGTCTTTCAGTGTTAAGGTCCGACTTGAACAGGCCGGAGCAGTGTTTCGTTTCGCACCACTCTTTTGACACATTGCCGCCATAAACTCTCTAAACAAAGTCTTAACAGGTTAACCGGTTAACGGATTACTAAGGGAAGAACGGGTCGCGAAACGCGGTGCGCGCCCTTGCTCTGGCAGCGCGTTTGGCTTTAGGTGCGTCGCAACAACCAATGCGCCAAACTGGGGACAAAACCTGTGATCCGATCAATGACTGCCTTCGCCACTCAGCAAGGAAATTCCACGAGCGACGCGGGCGAAACGACATGGATTTGGGATCTGCGCAGCGTCAACGGCCGCGGTCTGGACGTGAAGGTACGCCTGCCTGAGGGCACGCCGGGATTGGAAGCCGTTGTGCGCACAAGTGCCGCAGACTACCTGCGCCGCGGTAACGTAACAATCGGGTTGCGCATGCAGCGCCCGCAAGCGGACGGAACCTTGCAAATTGATCCTGCACGTATGGATATCATCCTTGAAGCACTTGATGCGGTGCAAGACCGTGCGTTTGATAAAGGCGTGACGCTCGGCCAGCCCACGGCCGCAGATGTGTTGGCGCAGCGCGGCGTCTTGGTGAGCGGGCAAGTGGCGGACAGTGAGGACCTTTTAGAACCACTTACTGCAGACCTTCACGTTGCCCTCACGGCCCTGAAAGACATGCGCGAGGCGGAAGGCGCGGCGTTACTGTCAGTGCTAACAAGTCAGATCGACCAGATTGAAGCGCTCACAGCGCAATCAATCGAAGCTGCCAAAGACCGTACAGAGGCCGTCAAACCCCAACTGGCCGCCGCGCTTGCGCGTGTCATGGACAGTGCGACCGCCGCAGACCCAGACCGCGTTGCACAGGAACTGGCATTGCTTGCGGTGAAGTCCGACATCACCGAAGAAATCGACCGTCTTGGCGCACATATCAAAGCGGCGCGCGACCTGTTGGCGATGGGCGGCCCTGTTGGGCGCAAGCTTGATTTCCTGACGCAAGAATTCAACCGTGAGGCCAATACCCTTTGTTCCAAGGCGCAGGATGTCGCGCTGACGCAGATCGGCCTTGCGCTTAAGGCGGTCATCGACCAAATGCGCGAACAAGTACAAAACGTGGAGTGATATCATGGACTGCCAATCCCATAACAGACGGGGCCTGCTGATTATTCTTTCCTCGCCGTCAGGTGCCGGAAAATCGTTTCACTCCAAGATATTGCGCAAA
>JAHBAO020000111.1 GCA_018500065.2 Octadecabacter sp.
CCTTGACGCAGCGACAGGGGCTGCAAACTGGATGTTTGGAAGAGATCGCCCACACGCAGGGTTGGATCTGTGATGAGACGCTGTGCGCAATGGCTGCGCGGTTTTCCAAGAATAGCTATGGCGTCTACTTGCAAAGCTTGCTTGATTAATGCGGCAGGTCCGATTTAGTCGCGCGCGTAGACATCCTCGTAGCGCACGATGTCGTCTTCGCCCAAGTAGCTGCCGGTCTGCACTTCGATCAATTCCATTGGCACATGTCCGGGATTTTCTAGGCGGTGCTTTGCGCCCAGTGGCACGTAGATGGACTGGTTTTCAGACACGAGCCGCACGTCATCTGCCACTGTTACCCGTGCGGTGCCCGCGACGACGATCCAGTGTTCTGAGCGGTGCACGTGGCTTTGCAGGCTTAGCGCGGCACCGGGTTTTACGACGATGCGTTTCACCTGAAAACGGTCGCGCAGGGTTAGGGTTTCGAAATAGCCCCAAGGTCGATAATCGCGTGGAAAAGTGTCCGCCTGGCGGACCTTGCGCGCGCGCATTTCCTTCACAACAACGCCTAAGTCCGCAACGCGGCTGCGGTCTGCAACCAGAACAGCATCCGGCATCGCAATCGCCACGATATTGTTGAGGCCAAGACCCACAAGATGCACATCATCGCTTTCAGAACGCAGCAATGTTTCCGTGCAATCCACCGCAAGACTTGGGCCGTGGGTGCTAACGCCTGCGTCATCGACGGGCATTTGCTGTTGGATTGCGTCCCAACCACCAAGGTCGGACCAATCGCCGTCGTGTTTGATTACGGCGAGGTTTTCCGCCTTTTCCATAATCGCAAAGTCGATAGAAATATCTTCACAAGCGTCCCATGCAGTTGGGTCGAGCCGCAGAAAACCTAAATCATGACGGGCGTCATCATAGGCTTTGGTTACGGTGTTCAGCATGTCCGGCGCGTGTTTCGCGAATCCGTCAACCAAGGTGCTGGCTTTGTACAGAAAGATACCCGCGTTCCAAAGAAACCGATCTGTTGACAGCATCTCTTGCGCTGTTTGCCGGTCGGGCTTTTCGACGAAACGGTGTAGGGCGATACAGCCGTCCGGCGTCTCATCCCCCAATTCAAGATAGCCGTATCCCGTTTCCGGATGCGTTGGCATGATGCCGAACGTCACGATTTTTCCCGAAAGCGCACAAGGGACAGCGCGTTCAATGCTGGCGTGAAACGCCTCGATGTCCTTAATGAAATGGTCAGACGGAGCTGCGAGAATGAGAGTGTCGGGATCGTCCTCCATCACTTTCAATGCCGCTGCAAGAAGGGCTGGTGCAGTGTTTCGTGCCTCGGGTTCAATAAGAACCGCACCGGGATCAATGCCGATGTCTGACAATTGCTGGGTCGTAGTGAAGCGGAAGTCGGAATTGGTAACGATAACAGGGGCCGCAAACGCGTCTGAGGTAAACCGCGACGCGGATTGCTGAAACAGGCTGCTGTCCCCGATAAGCTTGGTGAACTGCTTGGGATAGCTTTTGCGTGAAAGCGGCCACAACCGCGTACCGGATCCGCCGCACAGAATAACTGGGGTGATGGGCCTTTTCATTGGGGTCACTCGATTACTCTTTTCAGCAGCTTCATGGACGTTCGGCCGATGATTTACACAACAATAAGCCAAAGTTATGGCCAATTCCCGAGCTCTCTTATTATTTGTTAAGCTTAACACCGTCTTAAGATTCCGCTGCTACCTTAGGCTCGTACGCAAGAAATCTGGACATCGCGCATGACGGCCAAAAGCACGTTTGGGAATCTGTTTTTAAGCATCGGCGCAATGAAAGCAGGGACAACTTGGCTTTACTCGGTGTTGGCGCGCCATCCTGAGCTGCATTTTGCGATGGAAAAGGAAATCCATTATTTCCATCACCGCTATGTTGATGACGCGATCTTAAGCGAAGAACGTCGCCTGTCTGAGGCGCGAGAGCGGTATTTGTGGCGGTTTGACCCCAAGTCCGCCAACATTGATGCGATCCGTCAGAATTTGCACTGGGTGGCGGCGTACCTTGATCGGCCTGTTGATGATTTTTGGTATCGCAATCTGTTTCAGTTGCGCAAATTTCAAACCTTTGCCTGTGATTTTTCAAATTTGAACGCTCATCTTCCGGCTGAGGTTTGGCCAGCAATTGCGTCAAAATGCGATACCTTACGCGTGCTTTTCACGATGCGCGATCCGGTCAAGCGGCTTTGGAGCCATACAAAGTTTCATCTGCAGGTAACGGGAAACCTGGACAAGCTGGACAGTTGGTCAAAACCCGAATTTGACGCATTCGTGCGCCAGCCCCATATTTGGAACAACGGGGAATACGGCGCGGTTCTGCGTCGTCTTTCCAAAGGGTTGGCACCCGAGCAATACAAGGCGATTTTTTATGAAGATCTACACGAAGATCAGCGTGGCACATTGCGTGATATCGAAGGTTTCTTAGGCATCGCACCGTTTGAATACCCGCAAGCCGTATTGGATCGGCGGCTTACGGAAAGCGAAAAACGCGAGATGCCGGATTTCTTTCCCGATTTGGTTTCTGACGACATTGCGCGCATCCGCACCGAAGTTGAGGAACAAGGTTACGTGTTGCCCTTATCGTGGGGCTAAAGCAGCGCTTTGCACAGCAGACGCGCGGCTTTGTCGTGTAACGCTGGTGTCGCATAATAGACATTGAGGGCGCGAAGTTTGTCGGGGCGGTTGGGGAAATTTTGCGCACCGAAAACCCGCTCAACCATATGGCTGTGATCATTGATAAGTATCTGAACGGGTTCTGGATTCAGCACACATTCGATGACTTCAAACCCCATTTCCGGTAACGCGGAAACCATCTGTGCGGACACCATGTGCGGAAACTGCCCGATCGCTGAGCGGCTGTAATCAAGGTTGTCGCCGGGGGCTTCGTTGGAAAGCCACAAGAAAATCTTGCGGCCTGAAATTTGGCTCGCAAGGTCGCGGTGCTGTTCAAGCCATTTTTCTTGCACTGCTTTTCGTTGGGCAACCAATGCGTCATCGCCGTATTCGGTTTTCAGAATCCGGTACGCTTCTTGTGCCAAAAAGCTCTCGCCTTTGCGCGGGCCGGCTTGGAATTCCAAAACTCCGTTGTTGCGCGCCGTTTTGAACACGCCTGCGCTGACGGAGCGTGCTGACATGCTTTGAACCACGACGGTGTCGGATTTCGCCAAGAGCGCCATTAACGCGGGTCGTTGCAGGTAAAACTCAGCCCCTGCACCGGAAAAGCCAAGGTTGGCGATTGGACGTTCTAAAAAGCGTCCGACTTGGCGCGGAAACGGGTTGTTCACAAATCGTCCAAACGTTTGGGCCGCGCCGATAAAGCTGATGCAGTTGTCAGCGTGCAGATCACATTGGGGCCCACGCAGCGCCAGGGTGGGTAGGGCCACGTCAAACCAGAGGTCATAATCAAACGCATTGCGGTCTGTTTTTTGATAGCCAAGCCCCATGTCAAACGTCCCCTAAAGCGCAAGCGCGGTCAGCGCGTCGAGTTTTTCAATGTCGGTCATTTTCTTGGGGTCCAGCGCAATAAGCGAGCGCATCGCTATGGCGAATTTTACGGACGGAAGGTGCCGATAGGTGGCCATCAATTCAGTCACGCCCAACGCGCGATCGGTTTTCTTGATCCCCCCGCGCGTGCTGGCAAATTTTGGATCAGCCACCCCGACAATTGTTTCATCGGGCATCAGGTCTTTTTGGTGGGGTTCCATCGCAACCGGAATAAGCGCCATCAGTCGCGCTGTTTCGGTGTTCGGCGCGGCGCAAAAGCTGTCGTAGCTCAGGATGCGAACATGAAACCGCCGCGCGTTTTCGCAAATCAGTCGTAGTGTGGTGCGCTGCCGACTGAAAAATTGCGCAACGCTTTCTTCGGTGATTTCGGTCAGTTTCTTTTCGCCCCAATGCGCGCGTGATGCTTCAACTTGGGACAGGAATGCTTCGAACGGGCAGCGAAGGATCAGGATCAGACCGGTATAAATTCCACTTGATTGGGCGCTTTTCGCGAGATCCAAGGACAGCTCGACATTCTGCAATCGGGTTGTCGTTTCTTTCATCGCCAGATTGGGCGTCTTGGTGAAGTCCAGATCGTGGTCGTTTTGAAATGCGGCGATGTCCGTTGCCTCATAGGCGTCATTGCGCCCGCGCTGATAGGGTTCATGGACGCCGCAGACCGATGAATGCGACATGAATGTATTGGCGATCAACGTGGTGCCACTGCGTGGTGGTCCAATCAAAAGCGTGAAACTTTCAGGGAGGAGGAGGGGCTGTGTCATGGCGTTCTATTCGCCCGTTTGAGAACTGAGCAAGTCGCGTAACGTGCGCAAAACCACGAGGTCATCAGCGTTCATTTCGCGCAGCAATTGGTTCAGATCAGATGGCACAGGTGTGCTGTCAGGTTTGGATGAATTTACCCGTGCTTGGACAGCTTTGAAATTTGGGAAAGGTTTACTTAGCCGCTTGGTCAGCACCTTCATTGCGCCGTCGAAATCAGACACAAGTCCGATGACGCCGGCCGCGTTGATCAGTCTAACGCCGTCAAAAGCCCGCATGAGTTCAGGCTGTTTGTTCGCGATAAACGATGCAAGACGTCCGGTCTGAAAGTTGCGACATTGTCTGTCTTTCGCACGCTCAAGGCGTGCTTGAACGTAGCCCTCAAGGTCGTGTTGCTTGGCAAGCTGCGCGCCCCAACTGTCAGAGGTTTGAGCGCGCTCAAACTGATAGGCCGAACGGATGCGTGCAACGGGATCGCGCAGCAGCATAACGGGGATAATTTGCACACCGTCGATGATCGGCAGCGGCCCTTTCATCGTGTGGGATGAAAACGCGCAGGCCTTGGGGTTTTCGGTGATCCAGTTTTCGACGGCTGGCGTGTTGGATTGCGTGCTTGTGTCAAACTCGGTGGTCACCCACGCGTCTCGGAAGTTGTGCTTCAGAATTTGATCAAGCGAGGTTCCCGCGTTTTTGAACAGATGATAGTGCAACACGACTGTGCGCAAAGGCGGCTTTTGGGTGCTCATCTGTTCAGTCGACGGTGTTGTATAAA
>JAHBAO020000342.1 GCA_018500065.2 Octadecabacter sp.
AAGAACACCGCCGATGCCAACACCGCCGGATAGATGCACGTTTTTGCCGATTTGCGCACAAGACCCAACTGTCGCCCAGCCATCAACCATTGAGCCTTCGTCGACGTATGCGCCGAGGTTCACGAAAGATGGCATAAGCACAACGCCAGGTGCGATATAGGCAGAGCGGCGCACGATCGAACCAGGAACCGCCCGGAAGCCCGCGGCTTTCCATTCGTTGTCGCCCCAGCCCTGCCATTTTGACGGAACCTTGTCCCACCAGCTTGCGCCGCCGTTGGAGCCTTCGATCATTTCCATATCGTTCAGACGGAACGACAATAGCACGGCCTTCTTTGCCCACTGGTTAACATGCCAGTCGCCATTTTCCAACTTTTCAGCGACGCGCAGCTTGCCGGAGTCAAGTGCGTTCAGCGTATCTTCGATCGCTTCGCGTACTTCGCCTGTTGTGGCGGTTGAGATCGTGTCGCGGGCGTCCCACGCGGCTTCGATTGCGGTTTCAAGTTGTGCGTTGGACATGATGGGCCTCTTGGCATGGATTAAGTTGCAGATCCTATAAGCGTCCCCGCGCCTAGGCGCAATCGGGCGGGGGTATTCCTGACTTGCCCCATATGGGGGATGCGCGAACACTACGGCTCATTAAGATTACCTATTTCGCATAATTCACAGACCATTTTTAGAAACATTTTTCCAAGGAGCCTGAGATGACTCAGACATTTTTTCCTCTCGCAATCATAATCCTCGCTGGCAGTATGGCCGCACTGCAGGCCCCGATGAATGCAGCACTTGGTGCTGGTCTCGGTTCCGGAACAGCAGCGGCGACAATATCATTTGGTGTCGGGTTTGCCGTCCTCTTGGCGGTGATAACGTTTTCCGGGGAATTGCCCCACCTGTCGCGTGCTGGTGACGTAAGCGGATGGCTGCTTCTTGGCGGATTTTTAGGCGCTTTTTACGTCTGGGCCATCTTGTGGTCCATTCCGGTTTTAGGCGTCGTGACTGCTGTGTCGGGCATGATCCTTGGCCAGCTGATTGTAGCGCTGGTTATGGATGCAGTCGGACCGTTTGGTTTACCGATGCATGCGATCACGCCACAACGGTTGATGGCGGTGGCAATGGTTGCCGTTGGCTTGGTGCTTTCGAAAGTCTAGATCGGAATTGGTGCGGGGTTCGCCCCGCACAGCAAGATCGCCACCTTTTCATTCTTAGCGGGCGTGTACGCCCCCGACGTAATTGCAGCCAAAGCCGCAGCGCCCGCGGGTTCGACCAGTTGACGCAAGTTTTGCCAAAGCAATTTTTGCGCCGCGGCGACTGCGTCGTCCGGCAAGAGAAGCGTTTGCAAATCCTGCGCAAACGCGAGGTCATAGGCCATCCGCCCGATGCGCCTAGCGCCCAGCGCATTGGCGCAAAGACCGGACACCTCGACATCGGTTTCTGGACCATGTTGCCGGGCCGCGTGCATGGAGTTGGTGGTTTCGGTTTCAACGCCGATGATGTTGCGACCTTCAAACCAGGTCATTGCACCGCCGATTAACCCGCCGCCACCAATGGCGATGATGATCGTATCCGCATCACACCCCTGCGCGTCCCATTCTTTGAAACACGTTCCTTGTCCGACAATGGTCGCGGGTGCATCATATGGGTGGATGTCGAGGGCACCTGTCCGTTCCTGATGTGCTTTCGCCGCCGCCGCAGCGTCCGCGTACGCGCCTTCTACGACATGCAAATCCGCGCCGGTTTGCCGGATCACATCGATCTTCGCAGGGCCTGCAAACTCGGGAACATAAATATTGGCGGCATGGCCAAGGGAGGTCGCGGCATACGCAACCGCAGCGCCGTGATTGCCGCCCGATGCAGCGACAATGCCGGCGGCTGGCACGTCAGCCGTCAACACAGAATTGAACGCGCCACGGGCTTTGAACGAGCCGGTGACCTGCGTGTGCTCAAACTTAAACTGGAGCGGCAGACCGAATGCGCTAGACCGCATAACTGGCGTGACATGGACATGACCGCTTATTCGTGCGGCAGCGTCAATAATATCGGCTTTTGTAACGGTCATTTGTTCTTCCTGTCATTGGACAATCTAAAGACAACCTGCCACTAAAATGCAAAGCCCAACAAGGAACAGTTTTGAGATGAAAGATCACACACGCCGCCATCCGCTACGTGACAGTTCACAGGATCGCAAAGAGGCCGTTCAAGTCCCTGATACACCGCAAACCCGTTCGCCGGCCTATGCATTAGCCTTTGCTGATCCGGATTTCTTATGTCGTGATGAATTGCGTCCTGTGCGGTTGCAACTGGAGCTTCTAAAGCCGGAACTTTTGCTGGATGAGCAAGGGATTGAGTCGACCATCGTTATGTTTGGCGGCGCACGAATTCCGTCGCCTGCCAACAAGGACAGCGCGCGAACCAAGACCTTGGCGGACTTGTCGAAGTACTACGATGAAGCCCGCAAATTTGCGAAGATGATGACCGAAACCGGTGAATCCCACGAGAACGTCATTGTGACGGGTGGTGGGCCGGGTGTGATGGAGGCCGGCAACCTCGGCGCGGTTGAAGCAGGCGGTAAATCTATCGGTCTCAACATTGTTCTCCCGCACGAGCAGGCTCCGAATGAATATGTAACACCAGAGCTGTGTTTCAACTTTCACTACTTCGCCATCCGCAAGATGCATTTCTTGATGCGCGCCAAAGCGATCACCGTGTTCCCTGGTGGTTTCGGTACACTTGATGAAACGTTTGAGGCCCTGACGTTGATCCAAACAGGCCGCATGGAGCGCGTGCCGTTCCTGCTGTTTGGTCGTGCGTTCTGGGAAAGCATCATCAACTGGGATGCCTTGTCAGAAGCAGGGACTATTTCTGCAGACGACCTAGAGCTGTTCCGCTTTGTTGAAACCGCTGAAGAAGCCGTTGACGCATTGAACAACTGGGAAGGCGCTGGCGAAAAGCGCGGGGTCATTCCGGGGCGCTAGGGCAATGTTGCGTGTTCTTGTCATGGGCGTTTCCGGCGGGGGTAAATCCACGCTCGGGCGTGCCTTGGCGGAACGTTTGGGTGCGGAATTTGTTGACGCAGACGATCTGCACCCTCAAGCCAACATTGATCATATGAAATCCGGCCAGCCCCTTACGGATGAGATGCGCTGGCCGTGGTTGGATGTATGCGGCAATGAAATGAAGCGCATGGATCGGGTCGTTCTGGCCTGCTCTGCGTTGAAGCGGTCATATCGCGACAGGTTGCGGGACTGTGTGCCGGATTTGCAGATCGTCTACCCCGAGCTTACGCAAGAAATCGTGGCGGCACGTTTGGCTTTGCGGCAGGATCACTTCATGCCGACATCCTTGCTTGCCAGCCAGTTTGACACGCTGGAACCACCGACGTCGGACGAAAACCCAATTTTGCTTGATGGCACGCTCGATCTAGCGGCGTCCATAGACGCGGCAACCCAAGCGCTAAGCGAATAGGCGCAGCTACAGCCCTGCGTCCGCTTCGATTTCCTTGCGGGATTTGCGGGCACGTTCTGTCGCGG
>JAHBAO020000360.1 GCA_018500065.2 Octadecabacter sp.
GCTTTGGCGGCAGCGATCAATCTGTGGGTGAGGTCTGCAAGTGATTTGGTCATGTGACGTCCTTTACTTGCCTCAGGACGTAGTGTGAGACGGGGCGGCCCGCAAGTGCAGGCCGCTCCAAAATATAGTTACTGCAAACGCTGACCGTTGGCCAAAACATGGCCTTCGCTGTTCACTTCAAGAACAGTTTCCAGCATGTCGTCGCCAACTGGTGTTGCGAACATGCCCATCATCATGCGTGGCATCATCAGATCTTCTGCGGGGATAAGGCCCATCGCAACCAGCTTGTCCATCAGCGCGTTCGCACCGTTCAGGTTCACCGTTATGGCCCCTTCGGGGCGCGCGATACCGGAGATTGTTTGGAGGTCTGTCCAGTCAAACGTCATGGCACCTGTTGCGGTCGCTTCAGCGCCCACAGCGGCGATGCGCAGGTTTTCGATGGTCACTTCGTCCACTTCTATCGGAGGAGGCCCCATCAAGGTGGATAGCGCCGCGATGTCGAGAAGGTCGATGCCATTCGTTCCCATGCCCGTGACGTCGAAGGAGATTTCAGCAGGGTCACGTGGCAATTGGCCAGCAGGGTCAATCATGCCCCAGATCGTGTCACCGATAGTGACATCCTTAAGTCCGGTCGCAATGCGGAAGTCTTGTGCCTCATCAGATGCATTCAAGGGCACATCGTAATCCATTGTCAGTGCGCCGATCCCAAGCTCGATCTCGTCCGCGAAAATAAGTGGATCAAGCATTGTCATCGCTAAAGAAGACGCTTCGCCGCTCATCGCAAGGCCTTCTTGCGTGAAGGATAGTTCAAAATCTTGCGCACCTGTCGATGTTTTCTGGGTGTTGAGAATTTCGCCATCCAACGTGGTTACCGTTGTTGATGAATTGCCTTCGCCAGTGCTTTGTATGACCAAGGACAACCCGTCGCGCAATGCGGCGGACAGGTTCATAACGTCAGACCCGCCGACCGGAAATGATGCAGCAATCGAAGTTGTCATTGGCATCGTCAGTTGCGTGCTGTGCGCGGAAACGTTTTCGGCGTCGAACGTAAAGTCAGCTTCGGTTGTGCCAACTTGGGCTTCAGCGGTGTAATTGATCAGGTTGCCCTCAGTCACCTGCGACGTGCCGCCCCAGTTTGTTAGGGTCATAAAACCTTCAATGGCCGTCTTCTCAAGGCCTGCAGCGCCGTCGACGGATACGTCACCAATTTCAAACCGCAGGTTGTTGCCTGCGGAAACGTAACTGATGTCACCCGGGTTACCCGTCGCGGTTATGGTATAACCGTCATGGGTTAGTGTCGCGGACGCGCTAAAGTTGCCTTCGCCGGCAGCACCACCTGCAACGGTAACGGTCATCGGTGAAGGGTATTCGACGGTGACAGAACCATCGCTGTTTTCGGTTATTGTGACAGTGTCGGTTTTGATCTGAAAACTCGCGATCCCTTCAGGAAGTATGACGTTGATCTCAGGATTGGTAAGTTGGTCGCCAGACAGATCGCCGCTCAGTGTTGCGCCCATAGAGCTGTATAATGCTTGCTGGTTTGACCAAACATCTGCCGCGCTAACGTCAGCCATTGCTGGCGTAACGAAGGCAGTGGAAAGGGCGATAATACTCGTCGCCAAACGATACGTCATAGTCTGTCTCCTAAAAAGGATGCGGCGCATGATCATTTAAGCGCCGCTAAAAAGTAGTCTTAGATAGTATTAGCGAAGCCGCTGACCATTAGCGAGAAGATGACCCTCGCTATTCACCTCAATTGTTGAGGTGAGCATATCATCGCCGACTGGCGTCGCGAACATGCCAAGCATCATGCGTGGCATCATGGCTTCTTCTGCAGGGATCAGGCCCATTTGGATAAGCTTATCCACCAACCCGTTCACGCCGTTGATCGCAAAATCAACTTTTCCTTCGGGGCGCGGCAGGCCGTCAAAGGTCTCAAGATCGGAGTTGTCGAATGTGAACGCGCCGTCACCAGTGATCTCAGCGCCAGCGCCGCGAACAGTGAGCTCGGTAATCTGGACGCCATTTAATTCACCGGGAACGTCCGTCATCATCGCGGCTTCTTGTTGGGCTGGATCAAGGAAGTCGAAGAACGGTGTGACTTGCGCATCTAGGCCAAGCGCAATTGTCAGCGCATCGCGCGGCAGAATGTTTTGTGGATCCGCCATGTTCCACAGGTCGTCACTGATCGCGAGATCTGTAAAGTTAAATGCCATACGCGCGTCGCGTGGGCCATCTTCGCTTTGGCTGAGTGGGATTTGAAAATCAAACCCGTACTTGGCCATTGCCACTTCGAGTGGGAAAGGCACGTCTTCCGGGATCAGTAGGCTAACGCTGATGCCGCTGGATTCACCTACATAGGATAGACCATCAATATCCATTTCAAAGCCAAGGGTACCACCATCAACAGCGGCGTTTCCTGATGCGGCTTCGCCATCGACATCAACGTCGAATGAATATCCCAAAGCGTCAAAGGTGTATCCGCCTTCAATTGCCAAACCATCAACGAACGGGGGCATATCAGCTTCCATGTCCATCTCAATTGGTGTCGCGATGTTTGCAAACATCGCGA
>JAHBAO020000246.1 GCA_018500065.2 Octadecabacter sp.
ATCAGTTGGACGTAGCGCACAAACGGCAACGCTGCGAGCATCATGAAGACAACGCTGGCATATTCCACGCCAGCCCCAAACATGCCGAAAGACGCATCGTAATTGGCAAAACCGCCCGTCGCGATCGTGGTCATTGCGTGGATGAAGGCGTCAAAGTTGTTCATCCCCATCGCCGAATACGTCACCGTGCAGGCCATCGTTAGCCCCACATAGATGACCGAAATACGCGATGAAATCTCGGTCGCGCGGGGCAGAATTTTACCCATCGTGTCAAAACCTTCGCTGCGGAAGATCTGCATACCCCCAACGCGCAGTTCCGGCAGGAACACCATCGCAACAACAATAATACCAATGCCGCCAAGCCATTGCAGCACGCCGCGCCACAGCTTTAGCCCTTCGGGGAGGGTCTCAATTCCTGTGATAACCGTCGATCCAGTGGTCGTAAGCCCTGACATCGCCTCAAAGAATGCATCGGTAAAGTTCAGCTCGGACCCGCCCAGCATGAACGGCAATGATCCAAACAACGGCAAGGCCAGCCAAACCAGCGTTGTCAAAAGAAAGGTTTGGCGAATGCTAAGGCCCGATGAGACCCCGTTTTGGCACGCGAGCGACACAAGCCCACCGACCAAAATGGTGATCACGGCGCTTTCAAGGAAAACCGGCCAATGCCCATTGCCCGACACCAAGTCGGCCAGCAATGGCGCGAACATGGTAACCCCAAGGGCCGCGACCAAAAGGCCGATCACATATCCAACGGGGCGTACGTCTAACATAGGTAACGGTTGGCTTGAGGGCGGCGTAGTGTCAAGCCATCCTAGGTCGGCAGCGACCTACTCAGGTTCGATCATCGCAACACGTGTTGCGTGGCGTCCACCCTCAAATTCGGCGTCCAAGAAGGCATCGACAATATCAAGGGCCAACCCCTCGCCTGTTACTCGCGCACCAAGCGACAGCATATTCGCGTCGTTGTGCTGGCGGATCATGCGGGCTGAAAACGTGTCAGAACAAACACCACACCGGATGCCTTTAACCTTGTTGGCCGCCATCATGATGCCTTGCCCCGTGCCACACAGAATAATCCCAAGCTGACAGTCACCAGACGCGACTTTCTGCGCTGCGGCCTCGCCGTGAATTGGGTAATGCGTGCTTTCCGAAGTCATCGGGCCAATGTCGACCACATCATAGCCTTTCGCCGCGACATGCTTTGCGATGGTCTGACGAAGCTCGATGTCGGCGTGGTCGCTGGAAAGGACGATGCGTTGTGTGGCGGTCATGGCGGTTTCCGTTTTGATTGATTGAAACTGCCCGACTCATAGCAGAGGCCATGTTGGCGTCCAGCCATGCAGTTCACTATCTGAAATTGGGCGTGACTGTTCTATATTTGTTAGAACATGGTGCGACACAGGGGACCGGACTGCCCCGCCTTAGCACTGATGGGCTGTTGGCGCTCTGACGTTGGTTTGGAACACGATGGGCGCGACAACGATCAGCAACATGTTTGTCACAGAAGTGTCTGCACTTTCGACGATGACCCGCTTTGAGGCCTCGTTCACTACGGCAATTGTCGCGCTCGCGATTGCTGAGTGGCTGTATGCACGCGTGATGGCAAAGCGCGAGGTACTTGCCTACCCCACATGAAACAGCGTCGCGAACAGGCGCGGGTCCAAGGATTCCACGTCAAATGTGCTGCCTTCCGTCAAAACGCTAACAGCATCATGGCTGTGCAGGCTTTCTTGATGCGACGCGATCACTCGGTAATCCGCTATGCGTTTATCCGCCTGAAATGTCTCAGCAAACAGACGGGCAGCGTCTTCGACGAAAATCGGGTTGGCGGCGTTGAGTTCTGCAAAGGCTTGCTCGTCTTCGCGCTTCACCATGACTTGCGTCTCGGTCGGCACGGCGGCGCGGCACATACCGATCAAGTCTTCGAACCACAAAATCTCTGCGCCCTCGGCAATTTCAACGGATAACCGCGCGACGGATCGCTGCGAATGCGGCGTGGCGAGTTGTCCACGGAACTGGCGCGCGTGTTCGGACAGTTCCAGCGAACAGGGGCATGTGCTGGAATAGACATAATCCACATGCACGATCTTTTTGCGCACGCCGTCCGCTTCGATCAACTCAAGCGCGATGTCGTAATACTGGTAGCCAGAAAGGCCGGAACGCAGCGAGTTCACCTTCATCGGGAATGACGTGCGCATCATGATGCGGGCATCAAAGCTGTCCAGATCATTCTTATAGGCATCAAGTGCGGCGTCGATCACTTCAAAACTAAACGTCTTTTCAGCGTGTTTATAGAAGGTGCGCATGATGCGGGACATGTTGATTCCCTTCTTTTCCGCTTCAAGGCTGACAGTGCCTGTCACAGAAGTTTCCAGCGTCAGATCGGCCCCGTCGCGGCGGTGAAAGCGGATCGGCAAGCGGAAATTGGAGATACCCACATGCTGGATCGCGCGCTTTGCGCCTTTGATCAGGCTGCTCGGCCCGTTCTGAAGGTCAGGCATCGACGCCTTATATGTCTCGTCGACTTCGAACTCTTCTGGGTACGCACGGGCAAGCGCGGGATAGTTGCTTAACTCACGCCCCGGAACCAAACGCGAGACCAGCGGGTCAAGGGCCGCGACTTCTTCGTCGCTCACCTGCCTTGCCCAATGGCGCAACAAAGCCAGCGCTTCAGCTGCCTCTTGATGGGTCAATGTGCGCTCTGGCTCACTGGTATGCATGTTCATGTCGTCACCCTCTGACAGCGCAAGTAGAACGTCAATATGGGGATGATCGTGATCGTTTTCCACCAATTCTGCTCCCAAAGCGTGAACATACCGTCAATGCGGTCTCAACAATGACCTTAATACCCCGAAAAGGCGAGTCCACCACAGGATGCGGCAGATCCGTCCTAGATTGCGTCCAGTGCTGCTAATAAATCATCAATAAGGTCGCCCGCATCCTCGAGCCCCGCAGACAACCGCACCAGGCCGCCAGAAATACCGAGGATGTCTTTTTGGTCCTGTGGCAGCCGCTGATGCGTTGTCGTCGCCGGGTGGGTCACGATGGACTTCGCATCTGCGAAGTTGTTGGAAATCGTGAACAACTCCAGAGCGTTAAGAAACTTGAAACAAGCGTCTTTGCCACCCTTCACTTCCAACGCCAATACCGTCCCGCCAGACTCTGCCTGCGCACGCGCAAGTTCGTGTTGGGGATGGCTGGAATGGGTCGGATAGCGCACCGCGATCAGTTTCGGATGCCCATCGAGGGCCTCAGCAATGGCCAGCGTCGTGCTGGATTGCTGGGCCACCCGTAAATCGAGCGTTTCCAGTGCCTTAAGGTGCGTCCACGCCGTAAACGGGTTCATCGCGCCGCCCGTATGCTTCATGTAGGCCTCAATCGGGCCGCGCACCAAGTCTGTGTTGCCTGCAATCAAACCACCGAGCATACGCCCCTGCCCGTCTACGTGTTTCGTTGTCGACACAAGCGCCAGATCAGCCCCGCATTCCGCCGCATAAGAGTAGATCGGCGTGGCCATCGCATCGTCCACCAGCACCAATGCACCGACCTTATGGGCGGCCTCGCAAACATGGTGCAGGTCAACAATCTCAAGCGTCGGGTTGGAGATAGATTCAAGAAAAACCAGCGTCGTGTCAGGACGGATCGCCGCATCCCATGCAGCGTTGTCCGTGCCATCGACAAGCGTGATTTCAACGCCGAACCGCGCGAGGATGTCTTCAAGGACGTATAGACACGAGCCAAACAATGCGCGGCTGGACACCACATGATCACCGGCCTTAAGCAATGCCGTCAGCGCACCAGACACCGCGGCCATGCCCGATGTGCAGGCGAACGCGTCTTCATAGCCCAGCAAAGACGCCATGCGGTCCTCAAACATGCGCACTGTGGGGTTGCCATAACGGGCGTAGATAAATTCATCCTCGCCCAAGGTTTCAAACCGTGCTTCTGCGGCCTCTGCTGACGGGTAGACAAACCCTTGCGTCAGAAAGATTGCCTCGCTGAGTTCACCATACTGGCTGCGACGTGATCCCGCATGCACCGCTTTGGTGCGTTTTTTCCAATTTTTCATCTCGTGTCCCTTCTAGAACGACAAAGTCCCGACACCGTGAAAGGTATCGGGACAATCCCGTTCCCTTTTTAGCAGCATATTTAAAGTGGCCCGCAATCCGGTAACAAATCGCCACTAGGGTTCGAATACGCCTGTGTTCGCGCAGCGTCAACCAACTTACGATTGGGTGCGCATGACACAGTTGTTCACTGCGGCTAACGAGTTCTTCATACTTGCCCGCGACACTATGGCGGTGAGTTAGGAGTTGTCATGTCGGACCGTCAAAAGCGTTTTCCCGCTAATTTTCCCATTGTTATTCGCAAAGGGCCGGAAATGATTGGCGCCACCATCTGCAACATCGGCTCGAACGG
>JAHBAO020000273.1 GCA_018500065.2 Octadecabacter sp.
CACCGCCGCATCACCACGTGCGCGTACATCGGCGATAATGTCGGCAACAACGGCATCCACGTCAGGGCTGTCTTCACGCTTGGCCCCAAGCAACGCCTGAAACGCGGCCTCAAAGCCATCATCTGTTGTGCTCAAAAACTGCGCCATACTTCAGTCGTCCTATTTGCAAACACCTGCCACTCTGCGGCTTTTATGTTTGTCTTTGTTTTATAAATATCCCGGGGGAGTCGCCCTGGCGACGGGGGCTGGCCCCCACCCCGCCCGCGGCACGCGCATGCGCCTACTCGGGATGCTCCGGCTTCGCCTTTGATGGCGCCAAATACGGCCTCGTTACATCTTTCAACAGCACTTCAAGTGCTTCAACTTCGATACGGATTGCACCGTCCCCCGCCAAAGTCAGCAACACATGGCCGCCACCATCTTCACCTGCTTCAAATGTCACTGCCAGAACTGACAGCACCATGTCGCTGTCGCGTGCGTCTACGCCTTGGGTTTGCACGCGCACCACGTCTTCGATCACTAGAACTGACTGCACGCGCTCGTAAGCGCGCTTGCGGGTTTCTGCATGGCTTGCGTCTTCCCAGCGAAACCGGTTCAACAGCAGCGCGAACCGGCGTGCGTTTCGGTCCCACTTCATCTCGGACCCAGGAAAAACCGCGTCTTGAATAAAGCCTGAAAGAACGCCCAAGTCTTCAACGTCGAGCGCCTTTAGGCGCAGTGGCTTTTCCGCCCCGTCTTCAAACGTTGCATCGTTCACCGTCCTGCGACCCGTTCAATATCTGCGCCAACTTTGCCCAGCTTTCCCGCAACATCCTCATACCCGCGATCAAGGTGGTACACACGGTTCACTTGTGTTTCGCCTTCGGCCCGGAGCCCCGCCAAGATCAAGGAAACCGACGCGCGTAGGTCGGTCGCCATAACCGGCGCACCCTTCATCTTATCAACGCCAGTCACCGTGGCCGTGCCGCCATGCACTTCGATATGCGCGCCCATACGTTCAAGTTCGGGTGCGTGCATAAAGCGGTTTTCAAAAATCTTTTCTTCCAGCACAGATGTGCCTTCTGCAAAGCACAGCATCGCCATCATTTGCGCCTGTAAATCGGTCGGGAAGCCTGGGAACGGCTCGGTTGTGACGTCCACAGCCTTCGGGCGATCACCCTTTAGCTTCACTTTTAAGCCGGTCTTGGTTTCTTCAACCGACACGCCCGCGGCGTCCAGCTTTTCGCAGAACGCGCCGACCAGCGACAGTTTCCCGCCAAGGCATTCGACTTCACCGCCAGCAATCACAGGGGCCAGCATGTAAGTGCCAAGTTCAATCCGGTCCGTCACGACAGGGTGCGTGGCACCGTGCAGGCGATCAACGCCTTGAATGGTGATGCTGGATGTACCGTCACCGTCGATTTGTGCGCCCATTTTGCGCAGACAATCTGCCAGATCAACAATCTCCGGCTCACGCGCGGCGTTGTTGATAACGGTCGTGCCTTTCGCCAATGTCGCGGCCATCATGATGTTCTCTGTCGCGCCCACGGACGCAAACGGAAAATCAATCACTGCACCCTTAAGCTTTCCGCCATCGGCCTTCGCGTGCAGGTAGCCGTCCTTCAAATCAATCTGTGCGCCCATCTTAGCCAGACCATCGGTGTGAATGTCCATCGGGCGCGCGCCAATCGCGCAACCACCCGGAAGTGACACAATCGCATGGCCTTCACGGGCCAATAGCGGCCCCAGTACCAGATTGGACGCGCGCATCTTACGTACAATGTCATAATCCGCCGTTGTGTTGATCGCACCGTGGCAGGACATGGTTTGCACCTTGCCATCTTGCAGCGATGAAATCTCGGCGCCCAAGGATTCCAGCAACAGCGTCATCGTTTTGATGTCACTCAAGCGCGGCGTGTTTGTCAGCGTCAGCGGCTCGTCACTCAGCAGCGTGGCAGGCATCAACGTCAATGCTGCGTTCTTTGCGCCCGCAATTTCAATTTGCCCTGACAGCGACTTGCCGCCTCGTACTACGATGGAATCCATGCCTGTTACTCTTTCTCACTGGGGGCTTTGTCGCCCGCTTCTTTTGACGCTTTCGCGCGTGCTTGCACCTTACGCCGTCCAAGGTTTGCCTTCAACGCGGCCTTTAGCCGGTCTTCGCGTGTTTGGGGGCCTTTGGAGGTCGGTTTGTTGCTCATGGGAACCTGTTACCTTAACGCGCAAAAACCGTCCAGTGAGGGCTTGCGGAAACACCAATTTACGTCTACTTCGCGCTCCATCGGTTGCTGCTGTAGCTCAGTGGTAGAGCGCGTCATTGGTAATGACGAGGTCGGGAGTTCAATTCTCCCTAGCAGCACCATTAACCTCCAAGAAAACCCAATCGAGAACGGCGCGTCTGCTGGGCAGCGCCTTCGCGCCACGCTTGCCATTTTTGAGGCTTTTATGCTTTTGCGTGAGTTGTTAGGGTTTATTAACACCAGCGTAAAATTAAACAGGTGAAAATTAGAATGCCGCAACCAACTGACACCGACAGCACTGAAGTCCATCTCAATATGTTCGCAGGCCACGACAATGGCCGTATGCGTCGGATCGACAACGGACGCTACATGGCGGAAGTTCTGTATCCGGTCTTCAAACCTAAGACGGTTATCGACCTTGGGTGCGGGCTTGGTTTTTTTCTAAAGGCTATGGCCAACGAAGGTTCGAAAGTAACGGCCGTCGACAACGATTGGGTCAAAGACCTTGAAACAGAAGTTCCGAAGGATTCCTACGTTTTCCACGATCTGAATGAACCGTTCAAAAGCCCGAAGCGATACGCGCTTGCGACCTCGTTCGAAGTTGCCGAACACCTTAAACCCGAACGCAGCGAAAGCTTCGTAGACGATTTGTGTGCGCTTTCAAATACCGTGGCGTTTTCTGCCGCGATCCCAGGGCAAGGCGGCAGCGGGCATATCAATCTGCGCTGGCAATCTGATTGGGTCGAGATGTTTGCCGAGCGTGGGTATCGCTGCTACGATGCAATCCGGCCTGAAATCTCGAATAAAGAAGACTCGTATTTCTGGTTTCGACAGAACGCGTTTCTGTTTGTCAAAGACGGTTCACGCGTTCCAGCAAGTGTCGCGGGACGGGAAATAACCGCTGATGCTGCCAACCAAGTTTGCCGGAACCTATATAATCGGCAATTCAACCGGATGAGAGCGCGTCTTCAAAAACTGCAAGCGCGCGTTAATGAACTGGAAGCGTGATCGTTTCCATTGACCACTACGCTTGTTTCAGCCAGCCTTTGTAGTGAACCAGCGTCGCGCCTGTCGGGGCTTTCAAGAGCACGTCAAAATGAAATAGGCCATCAATATCGGCCTCCGAAGCGATGCTCTTTGGCAGCATAAATCGCGGTAGCGGAATGAACCCGATGCGGCCTCGTTTCACTGGAAAATAAAGCTTTTCGTCTTCAATGTGCAGGCCCAGTTCAAAAGTCAAAGCACCAAAACGCTCTGTCATGCCTTGCTCATTGGGACGTAGGTAGGACCGGAACGTCTTTGCTCCAAAGCGGCGCACCCACGTCTCGCCCAGACCATCCGGCGTTTTCACGACTTCGACTTCGACATTCTTCATTGTCGGTGGGAACCCGAACAAAACCGCCGCAACCCGCGCGGGCAATCCCGTGCCGCGCGTCACGCTTGCCATACCTTTAAACGTGCGCGGTGTTACGGCATTGTGCGTGGAAGCGATTACGTCAGGCAACGTATCAAACGGCGCGCCAAGAACCTGTTTGAAGATCGGAACAGCTGGCTCATGGGCTTGGACGGCTTCGATATTGAGGTCGCCAAAACACGCTTCGATTTGATCTAAAGTGATCAAGGACAACGCTGGACCCGCGCCCGTTTTCAGCGCGCCTAGGTCACGGCAAGCAGCGCGGATTGCGATCGCGGGTGTGTAAGGGCCGTCGCCGTTTTCTGCCCGCATCACCCATTTCTTACGGATAAAACTCCCCCCCTGCGGCAGCGTAACCTCAACGACCATGCCGCCACGATCCGTTCCAAAAGGCGCAAGCGCCTTGGCGCCCAGCATCATCAAGGACACGAACCAATTCGCCACCCCAAAGCCCAACTTACTGCGAAGGAATGACAGCGCGCCTAGCCCATAGCGCATCACGCCAAGTTCTAGCCCAGCGCGAAAGCTAACCGTCGGACAATTGAAATGATCGGGAAACAGCCGTTGATCAGGGATTTCGATACGCCACCCTTGGCGTTTATAGCCCCCTAGATCGTAGGTTTTTGGTGCGGACCAAGACCGCACAAGCGTGTCCCGCCCACCCTGCCTTTCAATGTAGTTCAAACCCGTTTGATTTAGGATGCTCTCCACCACGGCGCGCCCGCGCGGGGCTTTGTTGCCGGGTAGCATGGCTGTTTCGATCATCAAAGGCGTTTGCCCTGCGCACAGCGCCTTGACCACTGCCGACGACACGGCAGGGACAGATGACATGCCCGATGCGACGGTTACTCCGGCAGCCTTAGCCGCATCATCCAACGCGCTTATTCCTTGGCAAAAATCGGCATTATCGCAAAGATCAAAATATTGCGTCTTCGCCTCGATTGCAGCCTTCGCAATGCGATACGGATCATCGCCATAGGCATGAAACGGGCCTGCAGCGTCTGCAATTACATCAAATTCTTCAAAACCCGTAAGCGGGCCGTTCCGGTCAAAGGCGATGTGCGTAAACGTAGCAAGTTCCGGCATACGTGCTGGGTCAGGCTTGTTTCGGCTAGCAATCGTCACGTCATGGCCATCCCGCGCCAGAAGTTCACACAGGCGCGAACCGAACATCCCTGTCCCGCCAATGACCAGCACCTTCATGGGAGTAGTCTCTCCTGTAGGTCTTTATTCGGAATCTCACACATCTCAGCACGGCCAAACATCGCATACCGATTGCGTGCAACGCGGGCATACATCCAATCGCGTGCCGATTTCGGAAACACCGTGCGCCAGGCCAGTAACC
>JAHBAO020000060.1 GCA_018500065.2 Octadecabacter sp.
CTGCGGGGGTGACAGTGTAAACACCTTGGGCTACACGGCGCGGAACATCCCCCAATTATTTAGGTGAACCTGTGCGCCAATCCATGCTCGCGAGCTTTGTTAACCGTCTTGAAGAGGCTGACCTCAAGCCGTCCGGTCGAAACCTGACGCCAGATCGCCTGCGGATCGAAATTCTTTCGGGCCTGACCGTTGCGCTTGCGCTGGTCCCAGAAGCCGTGGCTTTTGCCTTTGTTGCGGGTGTTGATCCGCTGGTTGGCCTTTATGCCGCGTTTATCGTTGGTTTGATCACTGCGTTGATTGGTGGGCGACCGGGGATGATTTCCGGTGCGACAGGTGCCTTGGCGGTAGTCATGGTCTCCCTGGTTGCGCTGCACGGCGTTGAATACCTGTTCGCCACCGTGGTCCTAATGGGCCTGATACAACTTGTCGTCGGCTTTATGCATTGGGGTAAATTTATCCGTCTTGTGCCACATCCAGTTATGCTTGGCTTTGTGAATGGCCTCGCGATCGTAATTTTTCTTGCGCAACTGGGGCAGTTTCAAGAACCCGGCTCGGCAAGCAGCGGCGGCGGTCATGGTATGGCATCTGGCGAATGGCTGCACGGCACAGAGCTTTATATGATGCTTGCCCTGACTGCCCTAACTATGGCGATCATCTGGGTTTGGCCCAAAATTACTTCGCTTATCCCAGCGCCTCTGGCAGGTATCGGTATCGTTGCTTTGATCGCGGTCTTTCTTAAATCCATTGATTTCGGAACGCGTATCTTGGTGGTTGAAGACCTAGCCGATATTCAAGGCGGGCTTCCACCGTTCCATGTTCCAGCTGTCCCGCTGACATTGGAAACGCTTTATATTATTGCGCCATTTGCCTTCATCCTTGCAGCGATCGGTTTGATCGAAAGCCTTTTGACGCTGAACTTGGTTGGCGGAATCGTTGGGAAACGCGGTGGCGCTTCGCAAGAATGTATTGCCCAAGGCGTCGCGAACACAGTCACGGGGTTCTTTGGTGGAATGGGCGGTTGTGCCATGATCGGTCAATCCATGATTAACGTAAAATCCGGAGGTCGCACGCGGATCGCGGGCACAGCGGCCGCGCTTTTCTTATTGGCGTTCATCCTTTTTGCTTCCGGCCTGATCGGAAAAATCCCCCTTGCCGCACTGGTTGGCGTAATGTTCATGGTGGTGATCGGCACGTTCGCATGGAATTCGTTCAAGATCATGACGAAAGTCCCGCGCATGGATGCATTCGTCATTGTTTTGGTGACCTTAGTGACTGTAATGACCGACCTTGCTACAGCCGTGGTTGTGGGCGTAATCGTCTCCGCGTTGGCCTATGCATGGTCAAATGCGAGCCGTATCCATGCGGAAACGGAAACATCCAAAGACGGTGCCAAAGTCTACAAAGTGAATGGCCCACTGTTCTTCGGTTCAGCAGACGGTTTTGTTGAGTTGTTTGACGTAGCAGGTGATCCGACATCAGTTATTATCGACTTTGCAGGCTCACGCGTGGCGGACCATTCCGCGTTGCAAGCGATCGAAGCGGTTGCCATGAAATATGAAGAACTCGGCAAGTCGATCCAACTGCGCCACCTGACCCATGACTGCCATTCCCTGTTGTCCAAAGCGGGCCACCTGATTGTCGACAGTGACGACGACCCTGACTACGAAATTGCGGTCGATTATTCTGTAAAGACGGGCATCATCGGCGGCCACTAAGCGCTATTTATCGTCGGGGCGGGGTCGTTACGTAGGACGGTCCAGTTGGAACACGTCCCGCACGACGGAATAGTCACGGTATCCCCCGCGAGCGAGGGGCTGGAAACGGGTGACATCAAACGCACCCTCGTTGATGCAATCATCGCGCATCTGAACGCCTGTGACTTCGCCGAACACCGCAAAATTCGCGTCCCCTTCGATCTTGATGATCTGGGTGACGTGACATTCCAGCACCGCAGGCGCCCCCGCAACGCAAGCACAGTCAATCGTGCGGCAGGCGACCTTTTCAATGCCCGCGTCCACGAATTCATCCACTTCGCGACCCCACGACCCACTGGTGCGGTTCATCGCATCGCGCATAGCGTATTCAACGATGTTCACTGCAAAAACGCCCGTCTCGCGGATGTTGGCGACACTGTCTTTGGTGTCCCCGCGATCAGGCTTGGCGCTGGTTGACGAAAACATCACCTGCGGCGGCTCATACGCCACTGCATTGAAGAATGAATATGGCGCAAGGTTGTCCGACCCATCCGCTCCACGGCTGGAAATCCATCCAATCGGGCGCGGCGTTACAATTGCGTTAAAGGGGTTATGTGGCAGCCCGTGGCCGTCTTTGGGTTCGTAAAACACGCGATATCCTTCGTTCCGTTGATTTTCGCTCATAACCTGTTTGCAATGAAAGCGAAACACAGGTTCATCTAACCCTATGGAGTTGCGCGACGAAACACCTGACGATTGGTGGGGCATAGAAAGCCTCTATGACCTGACGTTCGCGCCGGGCCGTAAGGCGTTGTCGTCCTACCGTTTGCGCGATGACGTGTCCCCTGTTCCTGCGTTTTGCCGCGTGTTTGCAACGGATGACGGGATCATCGGCGGGGCGATCCGCTGTTGGCCGATCCGTGTCGAAGATCATAGTGCGTTGCTGCTTGGCCCTGTGGCGGTGCACCCGACCCGTCAGGGCGAGGGGCTCGGCGGGCTGTTGATCCGCGATGTGTTGGAACGCGCAGAGCCCGCTGGTTGGTCCCGTGTGCTGCTCGTTGGGGATGCGCCATATTACGAACGCTTCGGGTTTAAGCCGCTCAACGGTGTGGTGATGCCGCCGCCAACGAACCCCAAACGCGTGCTGGGCTTTGGCCCTTGGGCGGGTGTTCGCGGACGTGTGCGCAAGCGTTTGGATTGAATTTATCATCCTAAGTCCCCATCTGTTAGACATGACAGCCGATACAACGACCATGCACCTCGTCAATCCTGACGATCCCCCCGCCCGTCTTAGCGACGAAGCACGCGCACAAATTGCAGCCCTCGCCGCGCGGCAGGACAACGCCACAGGCGTGTTGATGCAGGTCGTGTCCTTTCTTGGTGGGCAGGTCGAAGACGGTATGAAATTGCTGCCTGAACGCACCCGAAAACGCCTAGATGCCGCCGCCACGCGCGGCCTTCGTGCCAGTTATGATGCTGCGGGGCGCAGTCAGGGCGGTGTAGGGCGCTATGTGGCCACGGATCGCGCGCACAAGGCGCTTGCGACTGTGTCGGGCGCATTGGGCGGCTTAGGCGGC
>JAHBAO020000324.1 GCA_018500065.2 Octadecabacter sp.
AGCCGTTGGCGGCCATCACGATAGTCATCGCATGGTCGTCCGCCCAGTTTGGCGTGACATCAGAAAGGCGGCATTCAGCGCAGGCGTGCAGCAGATCAAGGATCTGGGCACCCAGCCGCATCATCAGAACCTGACATTCCGGATCGCCGAAACGCACGTTGTATTCCACCAGACGGGGCTGCCCGTCTTTGATCATCAATCCCGCATAAAGGATGCCCTGAAACGGCGTGCCGCGTTTGGCCATTTCAGCGACGGTTGGCTTTACGATGTCGTTCAGCGCAATTTCCGCGATTGCATCGGTGAGAACAGGCGCGGGTGAATAGGCGCCCATGCCGCCCGTGTTTGGGCCTTCGTCACCATCAAACGCGCGTTTGTGGTCTTGCGCTGTGCCAACCGGAAGGACCGTTTCGCCATCACATAGGATGAAGAACGACGCTTCTTCGCCATCCATGAATTCTTCGATGACGACTTCGGCGCCCGCAGACCCGAACTGACCGCCAAGCATGTCGTCAATGGCGCTATGTGCGGTGTCGAGGTCCATCGCGACAACAACGCCCTTACCAGCCGCGAGGCCGTCGGCCTTGATTACGATCGGTGCGCCTTGCTTTTCGACATAGGCGTGTGCCTGTTCTGCGTCCGTGAAGTGACCGTAGGCTGCGGTTGGCGCGTTGCATGCGTCGCAGATTGCTTTTGTGAAAGCTTTGGACGATTCCAGCTGTGCTGCGGCCTTGGAACATCCGAAAACCACAAGCCCGTTGCCGCGTAAAACGTCGGCGACACCAGCCGCAAGGGGGGCTTCTGGGCCGATGATCACGAATTCAACCGCGTTTTCGGCGCAGAAGTTCGCGACTGCGTCCCCGTCTTCGATATCCAGTGTGGCACATTCAGCGATTTGGGCGATGCCGGCATTGCCGGGGGCAACAATCAGGCGATCACATTTCGGGTTTTGCTTGACGGCCCAAGCAAGTGAATGTTCGCGTCCGCCGCCGCCCAAGATCAGGATGTTCATCAGCTGTTTCCCTTCCGCTTTGCTGCCGTTTAAGGTGCAGGCGAATGCAGCACAAGAGCACCCAATGGACCTAATCGACGAACCCGAAGCCGCAGGCAACACCCCTGAATTTACGGTAAGCGAACTTTCTGGCGCAGTGAAACGCGCGATTGAAGGCGAATTCGGCCATGTGCGCGTTAAGGCAGAAGTGGGGCGCGTTGTGCGCGCGCGCTCGGGGCATTTGTATTTTGACCTTAAGGATGACCGAAACGTGCTGGCGTGCACCACGTGGAAGGGGCAGGTTTCGGACCTTTCGGTGATCCCCGAAGAGGGCATGGAGGTCGTCGTGCATGGCCGCATGACCACGTTCGGCAGCCAATCCAAATACCAGTTGAACGCCACAGAAGTGGCTGTTGCAGGTGTGGGCGCGCTGATGGCGATGCTGGATAAGCGCAAAAAGGCGCTTGAGGCTGAGGGGTTGTTTGCAGCGGAGCGAAAGCAGGGCTTGCCGTTTTTACCTGAGGTGATCGGGGTTGTGACGTCACCAACGGGTGCTGTTATTCGCGATATTTTACATAGGCTTAGGGATCGTTTTCCGCGCAAGGTCATGGTCTGGCCTGTTGCGGTGCAGGGCAAAGACTGTGCCCCGCAAGTGGCACGCGCCATTGATGGATTTAACGCCATGACACCGGGGGGCGCGTTGCCGCGTCCCGATTTGATTATCGTGGCGCGGGGCGGTGGGTCCATCGAAGACCTTTGGGGGTTTAACGAGGAAATTGTTGCGCGGGCGACTGCTGCGTCATCCATCCAGCTGATTTCCGCCGTGGGCCATGAAACCGATACGACACTAATTGATTTTGTGTCGGATCAACGGGCGCCGACACCGTCTGCGGCTGCTGAAATGGCGGTTCCGGTACGATTGGAGCTGATGGCGGCCGTTGATCAAATGGGGGCGCGCGCGTCCCGCGCGGTGAGTGACGGGGTGGCACGGCGCAAACAGCGGATCGCGGATTTGGCGCGGGTGCTGCCGAAACCTGAGCAACTGACGGAAGATGCAAAGCAACGCTATGATTATTGGTCAGAAAAGCTGGATGCGGCGCTTCAGGTACGTGTCGGGGTTGGGCGTTTGAAGCTTGGTGAGGTTGCGGGCCATCTGCGCCCGTCCATGCTGAACAACCGGATCACGCAAGGGCGAGAACGGCTGGACAGCCGAACGGCGCGGCTGACGTCGGCGGCAGTCACACAAACACAACGCCAGCGTAGCCGTTTGGATGCGTTGGACCGGATGCGCGAAACATTAGGCTACCGCGAGACTTTAAAGCGTGGTTATGCCGTGGTGCGCGGCGATGGCGCGGTCGTCACAACGGCGAAAGCCGCAAAAGCCGCCACATCGCTTGAGGTTGAATTTGCTGACGGCAAAATGAAGCCCGCAGGCAAAGTGGCCAAAACCAAAAGCAAAACACCGCCCGCGGATCAAGGCAGCCTGTTCTAAGTTTTAAATGCCCATAACCTACATAAAGCCCTCAGGTGCCAACGCCGCCGCAGACCAAAGGTTCGGTTTCAGCCAACTGATAAAGGACCGATCCACCGGTGCTGCCGACAAAATCTGCGCGTATCTGGCCCGCGTTTTCATAGACGTACCAGCATTGTGGATCGGGTTCGCTTTCGTAGGTAAAACAAATGCTTGGCCCGTTTGATGTGGGCACTTCAGACCATTTACCAACGTCACACTCGCCACCAATGAACGACCAAATTACTTGGCGGTTCGGGGCGTAGTATTCAATGCCGTAAGGACCGATAGCGTTGGAATAGGTCAGGGTTTTGCCTGTAACCAAGGCTTCGAATTCATCGCCACCGATCGGGGTTTCGGCCCATGCAGGGCTGGCTAGAAAAAGCGTGAAAATAAGTGCGCGCATGGTGGGATTTTGGCAGAAACGGTACGATGCGGAAAGGTTTAAGTCGCTACTTGGCAGGCTGCTGCCACTGCGCGCTGAGCGGGTCCATCACACGTCGCCAAAGTCGCGGATAAAGTGCAACGCAAGCCATCACGGGCAAGGAGCGCGGTAACATTGGCATATCGTCACTTAGGCGTAGCGCGGGAAATGCGCGTGCGGGGTAGGCGTGGTGGTTCGAATGGCGCGGCGCGTTCAGCATAAGCGCGGATGACATCAGATGCGGCGCGTTCCACGAATGGCGCGCGCCGACAGGTTCTGGTTTCCCGTTTTCCATGATGCGCCGCGACAGCCCGTAGTGCTGGACATAATCAGACAACATCAACTGCGTCTGGGCCAACCCAGCAAGGCATAGTGCCGCGATGACGCCAGTAATACCGCCAATGATCGCCGCCATTATTAACGCAAGCGCCGCACCGACAACGTAAGCATAGTAGGGATGACGCCACCACGGGTGGCCGGATTGCGGAAAGCGGCGGTTCTCGGCGCGC
>JAHBAO020000033.1 GCA_018500065.2 Octadecabacter sp.
CGCACCTGTACGCCAACATCGCCTTGCATCGCCATCAAGGACGGCACGATAAACAGCACCAGAACCATGCCAAAGCCCAGCCCGTACACGAGGGTGATAACGGTTGGTTTCAAGAATTCCGCTTGGCTCGATCCCTCATAGAGCAGCGGTGCAAGGCCGAGCACTGTGGTGAGAGTCGTGAGTAATACGGGGCGTAAACGGTCGCTGACACCGTCGATGATCGCAGGAATAATTCCGCGCGTTTCAGCATATTCGTCAATGGTTTTGACCAGAACAATTGAATCGTTAATGATAATGCCGGTCATTCCAAGAAGGCCAACAACGGTGAACATTGACAGCGGTACATCCCAAACCGCATGGCCATAAATCGTCCCGATCAAGCCAAACGGTATGATCGCCATGACAACAAGAGGGCGCGTCCAGCTTTGGAAAATCCATGCAAGCGTTAGGAAAATACCCGTCAGGCAAAATATCAATCCGGTCCGCGCATCATTTAGGAATTCATCCTCTTGTTCGCTCAACCCAGAAAGGGACGTGGACACGCCGTAGGACGCCTCAACCCGTGGCAAGATATCCTCTTGGATCAGCGTTTGAATTTCCGCCGCGCGATCCGCGTCATCATCTGTCAGATCGCCGGTGACAGAAATCAACTGGACGCCATTTTCGCGGCTGACGGTTGAGAACCCCGTCCTTGATTGCACGGTCACGATATCGGCGAGCGGAACATAGGCGCCAGACGTTGCGCGCATTTGCGTCCGGTCTAGGAAGTCCGCGGTTAATTCACCCGCGGGCAGTTCGACACGGATCGTCGCTGAGCGCGGCCCATCGGGATAAGTCGCCGCTTCAATCCCGCCCAAACGGTTGCGCAACACGCGCCCAAGCCCGTCGATGGTAAACCCAAGCGCTTGGCCTTGCGGGGTCAGCTCTAAAATCAGTTCTTCTTTGTCGTAGGCCAGTGAATCCTCAACTGCGGAGACCTCACCAAACTGTGCCAATTCAGTTTTCAACGCTTCAGCCGCCGCCTTGAGAATTTCAGAGGACGCGCCGAAAAGTTGAATGTCGATGTCATCGCCGCCCGGCCCGCTTGCCCAGCTACGAAATGAAACGGTTTCGACCATCGGATGACGGATCACGCGTTCCTGCAGTTCGGCGACGAAAGCAAAGCTGGAATATGAACGAAGGTCAGCGTCGATCAACTCGATTGCGATAGCACCTAACTGATCTGCATCCTTTGTGTCAGATCCGGCAATACCACGGCCTGAATTGCCGCCAATTTCAGCAATAGCGTAGTCCACTGGATTGGCACCGTAGCGGCCTTCGTATTCTGCGCCCAACGCTTCGGTCACATCTTGCAAAGACCGCATCATCTCAAGCGTGTCGTCGCGTGTCGCGCCGGGCAGCATTGCGAAATTACCCGTGACGCTGCCTTGCTCAGGCGCATTAAAAAACCGCCACTGCACATCGCCGCGAATGAAGGATGCGGCTTGCACGGACAGTAACACGACAGCGCACGCCATAACCGGATAGCGCGCCCAGATCACCCCAGCCATAAAAGGGCGGAACGCGTGGAGCTTAAACCAATCAAACCCGCGGTTCACGAAACGCGACGGTGCATCATACCATTTCTTACCGCCGGCATGTGACAGCGCCTTGTACATATGGTGGGGCAGAATGAAAAAGCACTCGATCAAAGACGCAATCAGAACAACGATCACAGTAAAGGGAATGTCTGCGATCAGATCGCCGAAACGTCCGCCGACCAACACAAGACCAAAGAACGCAATGATCGTTGTCAGGGTTGCGGAAAAGACTGGGCTGAACATTTTCTTGGCTGCGTTTTCAGCCGCGTCAGCCGGACTTTCTCCTAATTTCCGATAGCGATAATCAGCATGTTCCCCTACCACAATCGCATCATCGACCACGATGCCCAGCGTGATGATTAACGCGAAAAGCGAGATCATGTTGATCGTCAGCCCGGCCGCATACATCAGCGCAATCGCGCCGCACATCGCCACAGGAATACCCGCTGCAACCCAAAACGCGGTGCGGGCGTTAAGAAACAAAAACAACAGCGTTACAACCAGCCCTAGCCCCAGCAACGCATTCTCGTAGAGGATATTCAAGCGCCCGGTTATCAGTTCAGCGCGGGCGCGGATCAGCTCAATACTAGAGCCTGCGGGAAGGGTCGCGGCGTAGGATTCTGCGACTTCTTCAACGGTGGCTTGCACCTTAATTGCGTCACCAGTCGCCGCACGATCCACACGGATTGTTATGGCGGGGTCATCGCCGACAAAATAGGCGCGCTCGCGGTCGACACCTTCAACAAACACTTGAGCGACATCGCCAATCAACAGGGTGGCGCCGGTCTCATCGGTGCGCAGAACAATCGATTCAATTTCGTCTGCTGTGCGTTTTTCAACGCCTGTACGCACCCGGGCCGAAGACGTTACATCACCGGCAGGGTCGGCGTTTACTTCCTCGGCAATCGCTGCGGAAATATCTGCCATTGAAATATCGTGTTGGATCAATGCAAGGGACGGTACTTCGATAATCGTAGACGGGGCCGCGACCCCGCGAATGGTTGTCCGCGTCACGCCCTGCGCGAAAAGGCGCACACTGAACTCATCGGCAAATCGGCCCAGCTGTTCAGGCGCGACTGGGCCTGTGATAACAACATCTGTAACACGATCAGACCATTGCCCGCGCCGAACGTTTGGATCTTCGGCATCATCCGGCAGGTTTGACGTGGCATCGACCGCCAGTTGCACGTCCTCGGTGGCTTTGGCCATGTCCCAGCCGGGCGAGAATTCCATCGTAATGCGCGCAGACCCTTCGGACGACGTCGAGAATGTGTTGGTCACACCTTCAACGCTAAGCAGTGCAGGTTGCAAAACCTGTACAATCGCATCGTCGACATCTTCGGCACCTGCGCCTGACCATTGGACGGACACTGTGACGTTGTCGATTATCACATCCGGAAAGAACTGCGCGCGCATCTTGGGGTAGGCGGCAAAGCCAGCCGCAAGCACAACCACCATCAGCAGATTCGCAGCAGTGCGGTGGCGGGTCATATAAGAAAGGATGCCGCGTATCATTGCGTTTACGTCCCCATCCGGTCTTCAAGGCGGTTCACAACGTCTGCTGGCACTTCGTCTTGTTCCAGCTGCCCAAGGATACGCGTTTTAGCGGGCGGTGGCATGCGCGAACCTTCGACAAATTCGATCAAGCGCGCGCGGCGTTCCGGATCAAGCGTTATCATTTCAGGCGCTTCAGGTGCTTCAGCCGCCGCGTTCGGGTCAATCGGTTGCACTGCAATACCTTCACCTAACAACGGAGAGCGTTCCGCGACGATTTGCTGGCCATAAAGCGCAGGTGCGCGGATGATCACATCGTCGCCTTGGCGGCGCAGAACCTCGACGGGAATTTCTTCAAGGCGATTGCCTTCGGCTAGCAAAAGCGCGCTACCGTTAGATCCGACTGCAGTGGACGGCACCATTGCAACACCGCGCAGTTCGGGTTCGGTTACGGTGACCGTCACAAAGTCGCCCGAACGCAGGCCCGCAGCGGTATCAAGTCGCGCAAAAAGCAAACGCCCAGTTTGCCCATCACCAACATTCGCGCTTTCGCGGGTGATCTGGCCGGTTGCCTCCAACCGAAGGTCTTGCGCATCAAGCGAAACAATTACCTCAGCGTTGCCCAGCGTGCCATCCGCACCAGTTAGTCGCGCGTATTGAACTGTGGACAGGCGGAAGGACACTTCAAGTTTGTCGTTCTCAATCAGGTCCCCCAAATGCTCGTTTGATGTGACGCGAACGCCTTGAGCAATGTTGACCCCAGTCAAAGTTCCTGAAAACGGCGCGAAAATTTCGGTATCTGCGACAACGCGATCCGCATCCTCAAGGTTCAGACGTGCGCGGTCCAAGCGCGTCGCAGCCTGATCCAAACGTGCTTGCGCCTGTGCGAGGACCTGGCGACGTGAAAGCACGGCTTGGTTGGCGCCGGACAAAGCCAGTTCCGCGGTTTCTACAGCCGCGGCAGTCCCAACCCCGCGCGATGCGAGATCATTTTGCCGTGTCAGCGCTTGTTGGCGCAACACGGCCTGTTGTTCCGCCGCTGCGACTTCATCACCTTCCAGAACCAGTGCACGATCCGCATCGCGGGCCTCTGCTTCTGCGTCGCGCAGGTCGGCGGCGATACGGTCCCGCGCGGATTGTGCATCGCGTGGGTCAATCTTAACGATCAGCTCGCCCTCTTGTACGCGGCCACCATCCACAAAGTTTGGCGAAACCTCTAGTACTGTGCCGCTCGAAAGGGCACGTAATGCGAAGGTGTTTGAACTGTTCAACTCTCCGAACACCACCAATTCCGGCGCAATCGTTTCTGGTGTCACGGTCACCACATTCACCGACAACACGCGCTCGCGTTGCGGAAAACTGCGTGGTTCAGCGTTCATGCGTTCATCCACCGCAAGGCGCACGGTGTTTCCCGCCCACGCGAACAGCGCCAGCGTAAGCGCCAAAAGAAAGATGCCTACCAAACTACGTCTCAGAAATTGCATGGCTTAAGCCTTTATTCGCGGATCATTTACAGCCTAGCGCATGACGTTGCACTGCAAAGCCAATAATCGTCACGCGGGGGTAATACGCAAGAGATTGTTACTTCCGTCGCTGATGTTCGTCCAATCGCGGGAGTATTTCGACAAAATTGCAGGGCTTGTGCCGATAATCGAGCTGTTTGACTAAAATTTCATCCCACGCATCCTTGCAGGCACCGGTGCTGCCGGGCAGGGCGAACAGATAGGTACCGTTTGCCACACCACCTGTTGCACGGCTTTGCACCGCGCTGGTTCCGATCTTTTGCATGGATACTATTGTGAACACGGTCCCGAAGGCGTCGATCTCTTTTTCATAGACATCGCGGTGCGCTTCTACCGTTACATCGCGACCAGTTAAGCCCGTGCCGCCTGTACTTAGGATCACGTCGATCTTAGGGTCAGCACACCAAGCGCGTAATTGATCCGCGATTTCAACGCGTTCGTCCCGCAAAATTTTGCGATCCGCCAGTATGTGACCCGCCTTTTCCAACCGGTCGACCAAGGTTTGACCTGATCGGTCATCTTTAATGCCGCGCGTATCGCTCACGCTTAGTATGGCGATGCGGACGGGAATGAACTCGCGGGTGGTGCTCATGTCAAGTCCTTCAAGCGTGTTTTAAGAGACAACAGGTCTGCCCAAGTATCCCGCTTTGCTGCTGGGTTGGTCAATAAATATGAAGGCGCGAACATTGGGATAGCGGGGAGATTCGCAGCCTCGGTCCAGCCGCCGCGCAATCGTGTCATGCCGCTTTTCTTAATCAGCGCATGGCACGGGCCATTGCCCATAAGGACAAGGATTTTTGGAGCAGCCAGCGCGATGTGGCGTTCCAAGAAAGGTTGCATCATTGCCAGTTCAGCCGCGTTCGGGTCACGGTTTTGCGGCGGGTTCCATGGGATAACTGGCGCCATGTAAACAGGTGCCTCCCCGCTGCGGCCAAGCCCAATCGCGGCGAGCATCTTGTCCAATAGAACGCCAGAACGCCCTGCAAACATCTCGCCGGCGCGGTCGTCCTCACGGTCGGGTGCATCCGAAATGATCATCACTGGTGCACCCGCTTCACCACCTGAAAAGACCAAATTGCGTGCTGCAGCCTTCAACGCGCAGCCTTCGAACGCCGCCATCGCCGCCTTAAGCCCTGCAAGGTCTTGCGCCGCATTCGCGCTTTCGCGGGCCAGTGCGCCGTGGTCAATTTTCGGAGCAATAGGCGGTGTTGGCGGAGCCGTGTCCGCCAGAGCGGCGACCTTGGGTGCAGGCTTGGAAACCTCAAGCGCATAGCGGTCAATCGGCTCATCGCCAATCGCCTCATCACAGCCCATCTCGACCTGCCAATCCAGCAGCGCCTTCGCCGTCCAATATTCAATCCCTGATTCCATGCGCCACCTTAGCCTGCGTAAATCATGAGATCACGCGCTGATCTTGCCGCCACGCCCGACCGCCCATATAAGCTACCCAGTCAAATCGGAGGTCCCATGACATTTCGCGCGCCGCACTTGCTCGGCATTGAGCACCTCCACCCCACGGAAATCACCACTTTGCTGGATTTGGCCGACAAATACGCCGAAGATAACCGCAAGGGCCGCGCCCACCGTAACGTGTTGGAGGGAATGACCCAGATCAACATGTTTTTCGAAAACTCGACCCGAACGCAGGCGAGTTTCGAGATTGCGGGAAAACGCCTTGGCGCTGACGTGATGAACATGGCAATGCAGGCCAGCTCAATCAAAAAGGGTGAAACGCTGATTGATACCGCGTTGACGCTGAACGCGATGCGCCCGGATTTGCTTGTGGTGCGCCACCCGAATTCCGGTGCTGTTGATCTGTTGGCCCAGAAAGTAAATTGCGCTGTGCTGAACGCTGGTGACGGTCGCCACGAACACCCGACGCAGGCCTTGCTTGATGCGCTGACGATTCGCCGCGCGAAGGGCCGATTGCACCGCCTGTCCATAGCGATTTGTGGGGATGTGGCGCATAGCCGGGTGGCGCGCTCCAACATTATGCTGCTTGGAAAGATGGAAAACCGCGTGCGTTTGGTTGGTCCACCGACTTTGTTGCCGTCTGGCGTCGAAGAATTCGGTGTCGAAGTCTTTCATGACATGCGCGAAGGCCTGAAAGATGTGGATGTTGTGATGATGTTGCGACTTCAGAAAGAACGCATGGACGGCGGTTTCATTCCGTCGGAACGTGAATATTTCCACCGCTATGGGTTGGACGCCGAAAAGCTAAGCCACGCGAAAGACGATGCCATCGTCATGCACCCCGGTCCAATGAACCGTGGCGTTGAAATTGATGGAACCATTGCCGATGACATCAATCGAAGTGTGATCCAAGAACAGGTCGAAATGGGGGTCGCCGTGCGCATGGCTGCGATGGACCTGTTGGCGCAGAACCTGCGTGCAAAACGCGGCGCAAAGGCCGCTGGGGTGATGGTGTGAAATCAACGCCGCAACTGGCTGAGGGGGAAGAAATCCTTCACCATCATGTCCCGAACCTGCGCA
Source organism: Octadecabacter sp. (assembly GCA_018500065.2). Lineage (GTDB taxonomy): Bacteria > Pseudomonadota > Alphaproteobacteria > Rhodobacterales > Rhodobacteraceae > Octadecabacter. The sequence continues at coordinate 7,091 of JAHBAO020000033.1, forward strand.
CGTTCAAGCGCACAGCACTCTTGATGCTGGCAATTACGATCTTTCCAACCGCTGTTATCCTTATGCTGTTTCCCGACACCCTATGGGGCGTCGCGCCAATGTTCGTGACGTGCCTTCTGTTGATGCAGGAACGGTTCAACTTGGGCAAATACGCTGCATGGATCACCAATCAGCGGATACTGATGCAAAGCGACGAGGAAATCGCGTTGGGTGACATTTCCAAGACGGATACCTTCGGCAATGCAGTGCGCCTGCACCAAAAGGCACGCGGGCAGACATCCAAGCTTTATTACGCGAAAGATCGGAAAGCCCTTAAGCAGTTGATCGAAACCGCGCGACAGGGGGTGGCATGAGCGACACCGTAGCTGAGCATGAAGTAGGTGGTGTCAGGGTCTTTCACTTTGATCCGCCACATGACGACGACCCGATATTCCAATTTCAAACGGCAATTGGTGTTTCAGGGTTGGGCGCAGAAAACGTTCAGCACGTGGTTCTGGCCGAACTTGGCGATATGCCGTTGCGCAGCTTTCTCGCGGTTGCTTACGAAATCGATGCAGCGGCGCTGGATAAGGTCGCAGAGTTAGACGAATTGACGGGGAACGTCTTTCTCGCTCGCTCTTCTGCGTTTCTTGATCGGCCAGTGGCGTTGAAAACGGACGGCGCTGCGCGCCTTGTCGCGATGCTCTGGGAACCCGGCACGGTGGGCGGCTTTTCTGCACCGATCAAAACCGAAAGTGCCGAAGGCATTTTGACATCACCCACCAAGAAAAAACCGTCAGACGCCGCGATGTCAGGCCGTGTCGCAACGATTGCGTTGTTGGTGATGGGCCTGTTGGTTTGGGTCATGATCAAGGTGGCTGGATGATGTCGGTCAAAATAGTTTACGCGCCGCAAAGCGACAGTCAAAAGGGATGCTATGAACACGCACTTTAAGAACGCCCGCCTGATTGACCCAGAAACAGGTACCGACATACTCGGAGACTTGTTCGTCGCGCACGGGGTTATCGCGGATAGCTGCAAGGCGGATGAGGTTGTCGATTGCGGCGGCAAATGCCTTGCGCCGGGTATTGTCGACATCGGTGTAAAGGTCTCTGAACCCGGCGAGCGCCACAAAGAAAGCTTTGCCTCGGCGGGCCGTGCGGCGGTTGCAGGTGGCATAACGACCATCGTCACCCGCCCCGACACCAGCCCCGCGATTGATACACCGGAAACGCTGGAATTTGTTGAACGCCGTGCCAGCAATGATGCCGCCGTAAATGTCTTGCCAATGGCCGCCCTGACCAAAGAGCGTGCGGGCAAAGAGATGACAGAGATCGGGTTCTTGATGGACGCAGGGGCTGCGGCCTTCACCGACTGCGACCGCGTTGTGACCAACACCAAAGTCTTTAGTCGCGTTCTGACCTATGCCCATTCCCTCGGCGCGCTTGTGATCGGCCACGTGCAGGAACCGGGCTTGTCCGCTGGCGGTTCTGTGACGTCCGGTAAGTTTGCGACGTTGCGTGGATTGTCCGGTGTGTCGCCAATGGCGGAACGCATGGGGCTGGACCGCGATATTGCGCTTCTGGAAATGACAGGCGCTGCTTATCACGTTGATCAAATCACCACCGCCCGCGCACTTCCCGCACTGGAACGTGCCAAGGCGAACGGGCTGAACATCACCGCAGGCGTTGGCATCCACCATTTGACGCTGAACGAAATGGACGTCGCCGATTACCGCACGTTCTTCAAACTCAAACCACCTCTGCGCTCCGAGGATGATCGTTTGGCCGTGGTTGAGGCCGTTGCCTCTGGATTGATCGACATAATCAGTTCGATGCACACGCCACAGGACGAAGAATCAAAACGTCTGCCGTTTGAAGAGGCCGCATCGGGGGCTGTCGCTTTAGAAACCCTGCTTCCCGCTGCGTTGCGGTTAGTCCACGCAGGTCACATCGACCTGCCGCATCTGTTCCGCGCACTCGCGCTGAACCCTGCCAACCGTTTGGGGCTTTCGTGTGGGCGGCTTTCCATCGGCGCACCTGCTGATTTGGTTCTGTTTGATCCTGATGTAAGCTGGAAGCTCGACCGCTCTAAGCTGCTCTCGAAGTCCAAGAATACTCCTTTTGATGAGGCTATTTTGCAGGGCAAGGTGATCGCGACCTACGTCGGTGGCGTCAACAAAACAGAAAGCTTGGCCAATGCTTGAATTGGAAAGCGCAGGCCCAACACTGCTGCTTTGGGCGGCAATCGCCTATGTCATCGGCTCGATCCCGTTTGGACTGATCCTCGCGCGGGTCATGGGGCTTGGAAATTTGCGCGACATCGGGTCGGGCAATATCGGTGCGACCAATGTGTTGCGCACGGGGTCCAAAAAGGCCGCAGCGTTGACGCTACTTTTGGATGCTGGAAAAGGTGTATTCGTGGTTTTGCTCGCCCGCAAGTTTGCGGCGTTTGATGCAGCACAAGTTGCCGCGTTTTTCGTAATGCTGGGGCACTGTTTTCCGGTTTGGTTGAAATTTCGCGGTGGCAAAGGCGTCGCGACGTTCCTCGGCCTGCTCTACGCACTTGCTTGGCCAATCGGAATTGCGGCGTGCCTCACATGGTTGGTGACGGCAGCGATTTTCAGGTATTCCTCACTCGCGGCATTGGTTGCTGCAGTGTCAACGATGGTCTGGGCGCTGGTCCTTGGCGTACCAAGCATCTTCATCCTATGCTCGTTCCTCACGGCGTTGATATTCTGGCGTCACGCGGAAAACATCAGACGCTTGGCCGCTGGCGAAGAATCCAAGATTGGTCAGAAGGCCTAGCGTTTGGGCGGCGACCGCCATGTCTTGATCATGACCCAGATGTAGACGAGCGTCGCGAGCACCCAGACCGCGACTATACCTAACCCGTATGCTTCATCCGAGCGGCCCCAATAGATAGACGCCATCAAAACACCGAACCAGACGATTGTGATTTCAATATACCGCATCAGTAAGAGAACGCTCCGTAGATTTTGCTCAGGTCGCCGTTCCACGCACCATTGTAGTCATCCAGTAATTCATCCGCAGGCGTCTTGCCAGTTTCGATGGATTCCTTAAGCGCGTTCAGGAAATGCGTCTCATCTGGTACCATACCACCCGCGCCCGGCATTGCACGGTTTTTAAGGCCAAGTTCAGCGATCTTGACGCATTCACGTGCAATATCGTGCATGGATTGGCCGTTCACCTTGGCCTGCAATCCGTGGATCGACGCCTCAACGCGCCACGCGTTGCGGGTTTCTTCATCCCAATCTTTGCACAGATCCCACGCCGCATCCAACGCGGTCTGATCATAGGTTAGCCCAACCCAGAACGCAGGCAGCGCACACAGGCGACGCCACGGACCACCATCTGCACCGCGCATTTCGATGAATTGCTTCAGTCGCGCTTCAGGGAAGGCCGTTGTCAGGTGATCGGCCCAGTCCGACAGCGTCGGCGTTTCACCTGGCAGGGCGGGCAGTTGACCCTTCAGGAAATCGCGGAAAGATTGCCCCAAAGCGTCGACATATTGACCATCGCGGTAGACGAAGTACATCGGCACATCGAGCATATATTCAACGTAGCGTTCGAACCCGAAACCATCCTCAAAAACGAACGGCAACATGCCCGTGCGCGCATCATCCAAATGCCGCCAAATCCGCGCCCGCCAGCTTTTGTGGCCATTCACTTTACCATCAAAGAACGGCGAGTTTGCGAACAACGCAGTCGCGACGGGCTGCAATGCCAAGGCAACACGCATCTTTTGAACCATGTCCGGCTCGGACGAAAAGTCGAGGTTCACTTGAACGGTGCAGGTCCGGCGCATCATCATCTTACCTGATGTGCCGACCTTATCCATATAGGCATCCATCAGCTTGTAGCGGCCTTTGGGCATCAGTGGCATTTCATCGTGCGACCATTCCGGCGCGGCCCCAAGACCGATAAACCCGACGCCGATTTCGTCGGCAATGGACTTAACTTCCGCCAAATGGGAATTCACTTCGTCACAGGTCTGGTGGATCGTCTCAACCGGTGCGCCGGACAATTCCAACGCCCCACCCGGTTCCAGCGACACATTCGCACCGTCTTTTTCCAAACCGATCAGAAAACCGCCCTCGGTGACGGGGGCCCAACCAAAACGGTCGCGCAGCCCAGACAGAACAGCCTCGATCGAGCGCTCACCGTGGAACGGCAGTGGCTTGTGCGTGTCTTTGCAATACCCGAACTTTTCATGCTCGGTCCCGATGCGCCAATCTGCCTTCGGGCGACACCCTTTGGCCAGAAATTCAGCGAGTTGTTCATGGCGTTCAATTGGACCGCCGCCGGACTGTGGAATGGACATGAAAAGCGCTCCGTTTGATGCGTAGCTTTTAGACGTGGCTGCTCATTGGCGCAGTGTCAATGCACGAGCTTGTAGGGTTTGTGATCTGGTGCCATCCAAATCGTCATTCGGGCGGTGCGCGGGGTGTTCAATAGCGACAGCATATACTCGGTTTTCATGCCAGGAAGGGTGGCGAAAACATCGAACAACGCCTCAACACCCAGTGCATCTGTTGGAATATCCAAATGCTCGCCACCACGGTTGATGATCCGCCATGCTGGGGCAGGGGTAATATCAAGCTGCACCATCAGATCGAGGTCCGCGACTCCACCATCCAGCGGGCCAAGGTAGGTTACGCGGCGTTCGTCCAGCGTCACCACACCCGCGCCATCACTGTTGGGGCGAAACCGC
>JAHBAO020000221.1 GCA_018500065.2 Octadecabacter sp.
GAGATCATTGCGCTGCTTGGCCCGAATGGTGCTGGCAAGACAACGCTGATCTCAAGCATTTGCGGCATCACACGTGCCACGAGTGGGACGATCAGCATTGGTGGGCATGACAACGTCACCGCATTTCGCGCAGCCCGCAATCTTGTCGGGTTGGTACCGCAAGAGATCAACCTTGAGCCATTTGAGAAGGTCATCAACACCGTAAGGTTCTCGCGCGGGCTGTTTGGGAAGGCACCGAACGATGCCTATCTAGAAACTGTGCTGAAATCCTTGTCCTTGTGGGACAAGAAAGACGCAAAGGTCATGACATTGTCTGGCGGGATGAAGCGGCGCGTTCTGATTGCCAAGGCGCTCGCCCATGAGCCACGTGTGCTGTTCTTGGATGAACCTACCGCTGGGGTTGACGTCGAGCTGCGCAAGGACATGTGGAAGGTTGTCGCGCAGCTAAAAGAAGACGGCGTGACGATTATTCTGACCACACACTACATCGAGGAAGCCGAAGCGATTGCCGACCGGATTGGCGTGATCGCAAAGGGCGAAATCCTTTTGGTTGAGAACAAAACAGAGCTGATGTTGCGCATGGGGCAGAAGACGCTGAAGGTCGAGCTGGCTGAACCTATAGCGGAAATTCCGAAAGGTCTGGCTGGGTATGACCTGAAGGTCGAGGGCGAGGGATTGCTTTATTCCTATGACACCAAAACGGATCGCACGGGTATCACCAGCCTGCTGGCAGACCTGCAAAAAGCGGGGCTAAAGATGACAGACCTTCAAACGCGGCAGTCGTCGCTGGAAGAAATATTCGTGTCCCTCGTGGCTGATAAGGAGGGCGTGGCATGAACTTTCAAGCAATTCGTTCCATCTACGTATATGAAATGGCGCGTTTTTTTCGAACGCTGATGCAAAGCTTTATTAGCCCTGTCATTTCCACATCTCTTTACTTCGTGGTCTTTGGAACCGCTATCGGATCACGGATCGAAAGCGTTGAGGGCGTTGGTTATGGCGCGTTCATTGTGCCCGGATTGATAATGTTATCGGTGATGACACAGGCGACCAGTAACGCGTCCTTCGGCATCTATTTCCCTAAATTCATCGGTACGATCTATGAGCTTTTGTCAGCCCCCGTCAGCTTTTTCGAGATCACGGTTGGCTACGTTGGCGCCGCTGCAACCAAGGCGATGTTTATTGGTGTCGTGATCCTTGCGACTTCGTTCCTATTTGTTGATTTCACCATCCAGCACCCGATTGCGATGATCGCGTTTCTGACGCTCACCTGTCTAAGCTTTTCATTGCTTGGGTTTATCATCGGCATCTGGGCTGGTAATTTTGAACAGTTGCAGCTGATCCCGCTGCTGATCATCACGCCTTTGGTGTTTCTAGGGGGTTCATTTTACTCTGTCACGATGCTGCCTCCAATTTGGCAAACCATCACGATGTTTAACCCAGTTGTGTATCTGATTTCGGGCTTTCGCTGGTCGTTCTTTGGCACTGCTGATGTGTCGATCGGGCTAAGCCTGTTCGCAATCGCATTGTTTACCTGCATCTGTTTGGCGATCATCGCGTGGATATTCCGTACAGGCTGGCGGATTCGCCAATGATGGGTGGCCTTGTTTCTAGACGGTATGGGGCCTAAATGAACCACATGAAACGCTGGATACCCTTCATCAAGTCTGACCCGCATGTGGCCGTCATTCGCCTGCAAGGGACGATTGCCGCGTCTGGCCGTTCGCTGAATGATCGTGGGCTGACGGAGTCTATTGAGAAGGCATTTCGCAGTAAGCCGAAGGCGGTGGCGCTGGAAATCAGCTCTCCGGGTGGATCGCCAGTGCAATCTTCACTGATTGCGGCGCGCATTCGCCGTCTGGCGGATGAAAAAGACGTTCCCGTTTTTGCCTTCGTTGAAGATGTCGCTGCATCCGGTGGTTACTGGCTCGCGACGGCGGCAGATGAGATTTATGTTGATCGCGGTTCTATCGTTGGGTCCATTGGTGTGATTTCTGCGGGGTTCGGGCTGACCGGCACGATGGAGAAAATCGGTGCTGAGCGGCGTGTTTATACCGCCGGTAAGTCCAAAAGCATGCTTGATCCGTTTCAGGCCGAAAAGCCCGCTGACGTAAAGCGCCTGAAGGGGCTGCTTGACGATATGCATGTGTATTTCAAAGACCACGTGAACGCGCGCCGCGGTGGGAAACTTGCCGATCAAGACCTGTTTACGGGCGATATTTGGGTGGGTGAAAAGTCTATCGATGTTGGCTTGGCGGATCATGTTGGGCATCTCGTGCCCGCGATGAAAGACCGTTTCGGAGATAAGGTTAAATTCCGTCGTTTCGGTCAGAAGAAACCTTTTTTGCCGCGTTTCGGGATGCAGATCGTGGATGACGCGGTTGCGGGGATTGAGGAACGCGCGGCTTATGCGCGGTTTGGACTGTAAATGATTTTCAAAATTGTCTCACTCTTTCTAGTTGGCATGGGGGTGCTTGCGATGTTTGGCAAGCTTACGGTGCCGGGTATGAAACGACTGACGGACGCGAAGTGCCGATCCTGCGGGAAGTTCACTTTTGGTAAAGCCTGCACCTGTAAGGACCGCAAATAAATGCTCGATTGGCTTTCTATTTCTGCTGGTCTCTTGACGGACTGGGCTTTCACGATTGTCGGCTTGCTGCTGCTACTTTTGGCGGGTGATAGCCTGGTGAAGGGCGCGGTGAATATGTCGCTGCGGCTTGGCGTGCCTGCCTTGATTGTTTCGCTGACTATTGTGGCCTTCGGTACATCTGCGCCTGAACTACTGATCTCAATTCAAGCGATTTTTGATGGCGTGCCAGACTTGGCGCTGGGCAATGTCGTCGGTTCGAACACGGCCAACGTGCTGCTGGTCTTAGGTGTTCCCGCGATGATGGCGGTGATGCACACAAGCGGGTGTGACACGCGCAACAGCTACTTGCAGATGCTTGGCGGGTCGTTGTTGTTCATCGCGCTGGCCTATCGCGGTGTCTTTGACTGGATCGCGGGTCTGGTTCTGCTCGCGGCGCTGGCGGCTATGCTGATTACGGCTGCGCTGGCTGCACAACGCCACCGTAAAAATGGCAAGGCGAGCGAAGAAGATGAGCTGGAAGATCTTGAGGGCGCTGACCCGGACCTTCCGTGGTCAAAGATCATTCTGTTCCTTGTTCTTGGTCTGATTGGTCTGCCGCTTGGTGCGAACCTTTTGGTTGAGGGGGCATCCAACATTGCGTTGGATTATGGTATCCCAGAAGCGGTCATTGGTCTGACGCTGGTTGCGATTGGCACATCCCTGCCCGAACTCGCAACAACGGTCATGGCGGCAC
>JAHBAO020000255.1 GCA_018500065.2 Octadecabacter sp.
ATCATGGACTGCCAATCCCATAACAGACGGGGCCTGCTGATTATTCTTTCCTCGCCGTCAGGTGCCGGAAAATCGTTTCACTCCAAGATATTGCGCAAATGGGACCCATCAATCCGGTTCTCTGTCTCGGCGACAACCCGCCCGCCACGCGTCGGTGAAGAAGACGGTGTTGATTACCATTTCGTCGAACAACAAGAGTTCAAAGACATGGTCGCTGAGGGCGAAATGCTGGAGCATGCCGAAGTCTTCACGAACCTTTATGGATCCCCGAAAGCGCCCGTTAAGGCCGCGATGGGGGCGGGCGAAGACACGCTATTTGATATCGACTGGCAGGGGGGGCAGCAAATCCGAAACTCATCCCTTGGCAACGATGTTGTGTCGATCTTCTTACTGCCACCCAGCATGAAAGTCCTTGAAGAACGCCTTCGTTCACGCGGGCAAGACAGCGACGAGGTTATCGAGGGGCGCATGGCGAAGTCACTGGATGAAGTCAGCCACTGGGCGGAATACGACTATGTACTGGTGAACGATGATCCAGATGAATGCGCTGAAAGCCTTAAGGCGATCCTGACCGCAGAACGCGCGCGCCGCGAACGCCAGATCAGCCTCAATGATTTCGTGCGTGAATTGCAGTCGGAATATGAGGACCAAGCGTGATGATTTATGAATTGGACGGCATTGGGCCTGACATTCACACAGGCGCATGGATCGCACCGGGAACGCATTTGATTGGTAAAGTCAGCGTTGCTGATCTGGCGTCCGTTTGGTTTGGAAGCACTTTGCGCGGTGACAACGAGGTGATCAGCGTTGGCACTGGGTCAAACGTGCAGGAAAATTGCGTGCTGCACACCGACATGGGTTTTCCGCTGAGCATTGGAACCAACTGCACCATCGGCCATAAAGTGACGCTGCATGGCTGCACGATTGGCGACAACTCACTTGTCGGGATGGGGGCAACGGTGCTGAATGGCGCTGTGATCGGCAAGAACTGTCTGATCGGGGCAGGGGCGTTGATTACCGAAGGCAAGGTGATCCCGGATGGATCGCTTGTTATGGGTATCGGCAAGATCGTGCGCGAATTGGATGCACAAGCGATCCAAGGCCTGACTGCATCGGCACTTAGCTATCAACAAAACGCAGCGCGTTTCCGCGCCGGATTAAAAGAGATACCATTATGACCAATACGCCTAAATCCCTGTCCCGCCGCCCTGAATGGCCAACATCCGTGTCGCGCCCTGTCGTGACACCGCTGCAGCCAACTGTGGTTTATTCGTCGCCGGACCCCAGTTCGCTTGACGAACAATATGCCGATGGCAGCGGGTTTACCTATGCCCGCGAGGGTCATCCGAACGCGACAGTATTGGCGCAAAAGCTCGACATGTTGGAAGGTGCGACAGGCGGGATTGTGAATGGCTCTGGCATGGCGGCCGTGTCTGCGGTGTTTTTGGGCATCCTGAAGGCCGGCGATCATGTCATCGGCGCGGAGCAGCTTTATGGCCGCACATTGCGGATGATGACGCAGGATTTGCCGCGCTTTGGTGTGGAAACCACCTTGGCCGATCCGACCGACGCGGCATCATTCAAGGCCGCGATCAAGCCGAACACGCGGATGATGATTGTTGAGGTTGTGTCCAACCCGACAATACGGATCGCCGATATGGAAGGCATCGCCAAACTCGCCAATGAACGCGGTATCCTGTTGGTGGTCGACAACACGTTCACCACGCCGCGCAGTTATCTGCCGTTTGAAAACGGCGCGGATATTGTCGTGCACTCGGTCACCAAACTGCTTGCGGGGCATGCGGACGCAACGCTGGGCTATGTCGTCGCCAAAGACCCTGAGTTGATGGAGCAAATCTACATCGCCAACACCACGTTTGGCATGACGGCCAGCCCGTTTGACTGTTGGCTCGCGGAACGCGGCTTGCAAACGTTCGATCTGCGCTATGACCGCGCCGAAGCCACAGCCATCGAACTATCCGCAGCATTGGCGGATGTGAAAGGCGTGAAGCGCGTCATCCACCCCAGCCGCTCAGATCACCCAGACCATAACCGTGGCCTGCAAATCCTTGGCGATCGCCCCGGCAACATGATGAGCTTTGAGATTGAGGGCGGACGCGCGGCTGCAAATGCGTTGACCCGTGCAGCACCTGAATTGCCCTTCGCGCCGACCTTGGGCGATGTTGGCACAACCCTAAGCCATCCAGCATCGTCTTCCCACCGCGCCCTAACCCCTGAAGCGCGCGAAAACCTTGGCATGTCTGAGGGTTTCTTCCGTCTTTCGGTTGGCCTTGAGGAGCCGATGGTGCTTATCGATGAGCTTAGCAACGCGATCTCTGAAAGCCAAAAAGCCTAAGCCATGTCTAACGCCAACGCCCTGATTCTTGCCCTGCCGCAGCCCATTTTACTGGTTGGGCAGGATGACAGGATCGTGGGTGTGAATGCGGCCGCCGAGCAGCTTCTTGGGATGACGTGCGACGGGTTGCCCTATATCACAGCTTTGCGCCAGCCCGCGGTGTTGGATGCGGTTGAGGCGACGTTGAAGGACCAAGACGCGCGGACGACGACCTATCTTGGCACTGATGGCGCACGCGAAACCACGTTTGAGGTCACCGTGCGCAGTGCGGTGCTGTCCGGCGGCACAGTGGTGGTTTTGTCCTTCCAAGACCTCACAGCGCTTGAGCAGGCCG
>JAHBAO020000105.1 GCA_018500065.2 Octadecabacter sp.
GGACTTCCGCCAATGGGGCGCACGCACCGCGGGCCACCCTGAGTACGGCCACATGGAAGGTATTGAGACAACGACCGGCCCGCTTGGTCAGGGCATCGCCAATTCCGTTGGCTTTGCCATTGCCGAAGAAATCCTGCGCGCGCGTTACGGCAAAGCAGTTGTGAATCACCACACATATGTCATCGCCGGTGATGGTTGCTTGATGGAAGGCGTGTCCCAAGAAGCAATCGGCCTTGCAGGTATGCAAAAGCTCGGCTCGTTGATTGTATTCTTTGATAACAACAACATCACAATTGATGGCACGGTTGATCTGGCTGACATCACCGACCAAAGCGCACGTTTCAAAGCGTCCGGTTGGCATGTCATCGACATTGACGGTCATGATCCTGTGGCCATTGACGACGCGATCACTGCAGCCAAGGCTGATCCACGCCCGTCGATGATTTCGTGCAAAACCCACATCGCGCTGGGCCACGCGGCACAAGACACATCCAAAGGCCACGGCGCCTTGACGGATGCTGACCAAATGGCTGCTGCCAAAGCCGGATACGGCTGGGACTACGCACCATTTGAAATTCCTGCCGATGTGAAATCACAGTGGGAAGCAATGGGCGCGCGCGGTGCCGCGGCACATGCCGAATGGCAGGCCCGTTTTGACAAACTGTCCAAGGGCAAACAGGACGAATTCAACCGTGCCTTGAACCTTGATGCGCCGAAAAAGCTGTCCGCAGTGATCAAGGCGTTCAAAAAGCAGGCATCCGAGGCTGGCGCGAAGGTTGCGACGCGCTCAAGCTCGGAAAAGGTGCTTGAGGTTGTGAACCCTATCATGCCGGAAACCGTTGGTGGTTCTGCCGATTTGACAGGCTCCAACAACACCAAGACCGCGGACTTGGGAACCTTCAACCCTGACAACCGTGCGGGGCGCTACATCTACTACGGCATCCGTGAACACGGTATGGCAGCCGCGATGAACGGTATGGTCTTGCACGGCGGCATCCGCCCATACGGTGGCACGTTTATGTGTTTCACCGACTACGCGCGTGGCGCGATGCGCCTGTCCGCGCTGATGAATGTGCCAACGACCTATGTCATGACCCATGATTCCATCGGCCTTGGCGAGGACGGTCCAACACACCAGCCTATTGAACACCTCGCACTGCTGCGTGCCACACCCAACACCAACGTCTTCCGCCCTGCGGACACGGTTGAAGTTGCCGAAGCATGGGAACTGGCACTGACATCCAAGACAACCCCGTCTGTATTGTGCTTGTCCCGTCAGGGCCTGCCCCTTGTGCGCAAAGAGCATAAGAACAAAAACATGAGCGCACAGGGCGCATATGTTCTGGCGGACGCCGAGAACGGCAAACGTCAGGCGATCTTGATGGCAACCGGTTCTGAGGTCAGCGTTGCTATGGCCGCCCGTGACATTCTTGAGGGCGAAGGCATCGGAACGCGCGTTGTGTCCATGCCCTGCTGGGAACTGTTCGAAGAACAGGACGAAAAGATCCGTAAACGCGTGCTTCCAGGTGGTCCGGTTCGCGTCGCTGTTGAAGCAGGCATTCGCTTTGGCTGGGATCGCTGGTTATTCGGCGAGCGCGGCAAACGTGAAAAGTCCGGCTTCATTGGCATGCATGGCTTTGGGGCGTCTGCCCCTGCCCCTGAACTGTTTGAAAAGTTCGGCATCACCGCCGAAGCGACAGCACAAAAGGTTCGCGATCTGCTGGCGTAACGCCAACACCGCTAAAATAACTGGGGCCACAGTGCCGTGCTTAGCACGGGATTGTGGCCCTTTTCGTTTCTGCTAGGCTCTCAAGCTAACCGCGTGGAGCCGACATAATGAAATTGACTGCCCTTTTGACCGCCGCAGCATTCGCCCTAACTGCGTGTGGTGTGCCGCAAAGTCAGATCAACCCTAAGGGCGGCATGTCGCAACCGCGTCCAATCAACACGGGCTTCACCGTCGCCCCTTCGAATGTGCCAAGCGGCCCGCTGGTCGATACCTTTGCGGTTAACTTTCTCAATAGCATCCAAGCCCGCTCCATCGCGGAACGCCGAGAATATTGTGGCTATTTCTTCATTGATGCTGCTGGCCTGCTTCAAGGCACACCGCCCCGCCCCGGAACATTTGCAGGATGTGACATGCCAGCCCCTGCAGCAGGCCAAGGGATCGTGGCCAGCTATCACACGCACGGCGCCTACGGGCGTGCCTATGACAATGAGGTTCCCTCGGTCATCGACCTTGCGTCGGATTTTCAGTTCGGGATTGATGGTTATGTCTCAACCCCGGGCGGGCGGGTCTGGTTGGTGGATTTCCAAACCCAATCAACCCGCCAGCTGTGCGGTTTGCGCTGCGTCACGTCCGATCCGGGCTTTGTTCCGCAGAACGAAGCCGGAGTGCGCCAATCTTATTCAATCGAAACGCTGCAACGCCGGTTCGCGGGCTTCTCTTAATGCTTTGCTTTTGATCCGGTGACTGCCCCGATCGCCGGCCCAATCATACGCGTCACAATCGGGATCAGCAGCAGACCAACAGCCAACCCAAGAACACCGTCGCTAAACGCAGTGACGGCCCAATTGCCAAACCCATTGTCCCCCGCAATCGTGTGTGCAAGATCTTTGATAAAGCCATAAGGCTGCGCCCAGCCGAGGAAGTTCGGGTCATGCAATCCATGCACAAGGATCGAGCCACCGACCCACAGCATCGCCGCCGTGCCAACGATAGACAGCACCGTCAGCAAATGTGGCATTCCATGCACCAGCCCGCGCCCCGCGCCGCGCCCTAGTCCGGTTTTCGCATTCAGCGCCATCCAAGCCCCGACATCGTCCATCTTCACAATCAACGCGACCGTTCCGTAGACCACGATGGTAATCGCGACCGCAATCGCCGCCAGGGTCATCCCTTGCAGCCCAATAGATGCCTCGGGAAACTCAGCGACAATGCTGTTCAGCGAAATTGTCATGATCTCGGCAGAGAGAATGAAATCCGTCTTGATCGCGCCTTTGACGCGGCTTTCTTCCAGTTGTGCAGGATCACCGGCATCCATGTCCGCCTCGACGTAAGCATCCCCATGCGGTCGCAAAACATGATAAATTTTCTCGGCACCTTCAAAACAAAGGTAAAGCCCCCCGAGCATCAACAGCGGAATCAACAGCCACGGCGCAAAATAATTGAGCAGCATCGCCACAGGCAGCAGGATCACCAATTTACTGAAAAACGACGCCCGCGCGATTTTCCAGATGATTGGCAATTCGCGTTTCGGATTCAGCCCCGTCACATACTTCGGCGTCACGGCTGCATCGTCGATGATAACCCCCGCGGCCTTGGTCCCCGCCTTGGCCGCCATTCCTGCCACATCGTCAATACTGGTCGCCGCAATCCGTGTCAGGGCTGCTACATCGTCCAACAGGGCAATCAATCCACTCATCACTCACTCCAAGTCTATGTTGACCCAGAACCTAGCGGTCAGTGGCGTATCCGCAAGGCCCTTGGTGATTCTTCGCGCCCATGTTTTCGCAGCGGCAACATGAACGGTTAGCGCAAACGCCCGCAGATTTGCGCCAATCTGTTAGCGCAAACCTGCGGCAGCCAAGCACAGTTATCGCTAACATATTGATAAAAAACCGATTTAGGCTTGGTCAGTGAGGGACGTCCCCATAAGAAAGGCGCAACAGATTTGCCAAAAGGAACCGCACTATGACCGTCACAGTAGGTATCAACGGATTTGGCCGCATCGGACGCTGCACCCTCTCCCATATCGCGGAAAGCGCACGCAACGATATTCAGGTCGTCAAAATCAACGCCACTGGGCCGATCGAAACAAATGCGCACCTGCTGCGGTATGACTCCATCCACGGTCGTTTCCCCGGTGAGATCACCGTCAATGACGGCAAGCTTGACCTTGGGCGCGGCCCGATTGATGTGATGTCGACCTATGATCCAACTGAACTGGATTGGGAGGGCTGCGATGTTGTTCTTGAGTGCACAGGCAAGTTCAACGACGGCGTGAAATCCGCCGTCCACCTTGAACGTGGCGCGGGCAAAGTGCTGATTTCTGCGCCCGCCAGCAACGTCGACAAAACCATCGTCTACGGCGTAAACCACCGCGACCTTGAGGCCGACCACCGCATGGTATCCAACGGGTCCTGCACCACCAACTGCCTTGCTCCACTTGCCAAGGTTTTGAATGACGCCATCGGCATCGAGCGCGGCATCATGACCACGATCCACAGCTACACTGGCGACCAGCCCACACTGGACCGCCGCCACGAAGACCTCTACCGCGCCCGCGCGGCGGCAATGGCGATGATCCCGACAAGCACTGGCGCGGCGAAAGCACTCTCGTTGGTTTTGCCCGAAATGGCCGGCAAGCTGGACGGAACCGCCCTGCGCGTTCCAACACCAAATGTGTCCGCCGTTGATCTGACATTTGAAGCGTCCAAAGATGTGACCGTAGCGGACGTGAATGCCGTCGTCGCCGAGGCCTGCGCCGGGCACATGGGCATGGTGATGTCTTATGATCCTGAACCTAAAGTTTCGATCGACTTCAACCACACACCGCAATCCTCTATTTTCGCACCGGATCAGACCAAAGTCATCGGCGGACGCACGGTGCGCGTGCTGGCATGGTACGACAATGAGTGGGGTTTCTCTGTGCGTATGGCAGATGTCGCGGCGCATATGGGGCGGTTAAATTAAACTTCCTTAGCGATGTGAGAACGGCGGGTTAGAGCCCAAATTGCCGACTGTTTTGGCAGACGTTTCAAGCTGTTCAAGTTGCAACGTGGTGATAAGTTGATCCCATGCTCAAGCGCGTTTTTCATTCCCTTCAAGTCTTAATGATTTTGACGAGCCCAGTACTAGCTTGCTATCCCGACCCTGATTTTTCTTACGATGATGTAAGTTCTCAGCACATTTCGATTGCGACGGCTAAAGTAACTTCCGTTGAAGTTGAAAGCTCTGAAACACAATCATGTTGGCGTGTTCATTACCTCGATGTTCAATATCTCTATGGCTTTGGTGAAAAAGAGTTTTCTGTTAAAACTTGTTCTGATGAAGTCTCCCAAGTCGAGGCGATTTCCGAAGAGTTGGAGGGCCTTGAATATCTAGGGTTTGTGCCAGAAGCGGAAGTTCTAGTAGGTTTTGTAGGACCCGACTAAGATAATTCAGAAGTGAGGTATGCAATCCCTTCATGTTGGGGGCCGCTACATTTCAATTTAGGCAAGATGTCTTTCGAAGAACGGGCAGAGTTCCTGCGAGAACTTGATAACCAAATTGAAAACACTCAATAACCGCAACGTCCGCAAAGCAGACCTTACATCCTAATTTCACATCGTAAGGCCCATCTTTAAATTCCCCCTTCATGCCGGATCTGCTATCCCTGCCCCATGACAACACGCCTCGCTTTCATCCTCTTCGCGCTTATCATCGCGTTTTTCGTGCTGGATCATTACGCCCTACACCTGAACGCTGGGGTGTTTCTTGGTAAAAAGTTGGTCAATTTGATGGGCTGGATCGCATTCTGGCGTTAGTTCCGTTTCTGACGGGTTGACCTTTCAGCGTTTTTGACGATGTTAGCGCCAACAGTGGCGACAAGTTGTTGCCGCATCCGCTGATCCTAAACTGGAGGCTCCGTATGTCCGTAAAAGTAGCAATCAATGGCTTTGGCCGCATTGGACGCAATGTTTTGCGTTCCATCATCGAATCCGGCCGCACCGACATCGAAGTCATCGCGATCAATGACCTTGGCCCTGTTGAGACGAACGCGCACCTGTTGCAGTACGACTCAGTGCACGGTCGCTTCCCGCATCCGGTTACAACAACCGCTGACACCATCGACGTTGGTCGTGGCCCGATGAAGGTGACCGCGCTGCGCAACCCGGCTGACCTGCCTTGGGGCGAAGTTGATATCGTGCTGGAATGTACCGGTATCTTCACCTCGAAAGACGCGTGCCAAGCGCACCTTGAAAACGGATCGTCCCGCGTGCTGATTTCCGCACCTGGTAAGAACGCTGATAAAACAATCGTTTATGGTGTGAACGATGATACATTGACGTCCGACGACATCGTTGTATCCAACGCGTCTTGCACAACCAACTGCCTGTCCCCTGTTGCCAAGGTTCTGAACGACAACATCGGCATCAAGCGCGGCTTTATGACGACGGTGCACAGCTACACAGGTGATCAGCCAACGCTCGACACGATGCACAGCGATCTTTACCGCGCACGTGCTGCGGCGATGTCCATGATCCCGACGTCCACTGGCGCTGCCAAGGCTGTTGGCCTTGTCCTGCCTGAGCTTGACGGTGTGCTTGACGGTGTCGCAATCCGTGTTCCAACGCCAAACGTATCCTGTGTTGATCTGACATTCGAAACCAAGCGCGACACAAGCGTTGAGGAAATCAACGCGCTGATCCACGCCGCAGCTTCCGCTGGGCCGCTGAAGGGTATTTTGGGTGTGACCGACAGCAAACTGGTGTCGATGGATTTCAACCATGATCCGCATTCATCAATCTTCGCGACGGATCAAACCAAAGTGATGGACGGTAACCTGTGCCGCATCCTGACGTGGTATGACAACGAATGGGGCTTCTCTAACCGCATGGGTGACACAGCCGTCGCGATGGGGAAACTCATCTAAATTCGCAAAGATACTAAAAGAAAAGCCGCTCCAAACTGGGGGCGGCTTTTTTCGGTCTAAGGGGTTATTTCAAACGCTCTGTCAGCGCTTTTTGCACCGCCGGCGTGACGAACTTGCTGACGTCCCCGCCCAAACGCGCGATCTCTTTCACCAGTTTTGACGCAATCGCCTGATGCTGGGCTTCAGCCATCAAGAACACTGTCTCGATTGTATTGTCCAACTGGCGGTTCATGCCAACCATCTGATATTCATACTCAAAATCCGCGACAGCCCGCAGCCCACGAATAATGATCGTGGCGCCAACATCCTTGGCGCAATCAATCAGCAGGTTCTCAAAGGGATGCGCGACAATCTCGCAGCCCGTTTCGGCTGACAGCACCGCACATTCAGCCTCGATCATCGACACGCGTTCTTCCAGATCAAACAGCGGCCCCTTATCGCGGTTGATCGCAACGCCAATCACCAGTTTGTCGACCAATGAACAGGCCCGTCGGATAATATCGACGTGCCCCAAAGTGACGGGATCAAACGTCCCCGGATAGAGCCCAATGCGCATGGAACACCTCAAGTTAGTTGCGGGGCAAAACACCCCATCACGTGCAGAAATGCAAGCGTGCTAGTGGCCCATCACCATACCGGTCAGCGCGTCACGTTCCGCTGCCAATTCTGCAAGGCGCGCCTTCACCGCGTCACCGATAGAGATCAAGCCGACCATTTTGTCGCCGTCCATCACAGGCATGTGGCGAAACCGCCCTTCTGTCATCTTGGCCAGCACGAAATCAGAGGTGTCCGACGGGCTGCAGGTGATCAGCTTTTTCGTCATCATCTCGTTTACACAGACAGCCATGCAACTTGGCCCCTGCGTGCCCAATTCACGCACAATATCGCGTTCGGACAAAATACCTGCAGGCGTTGCACCACCATCGTCACTAATCACGATCGTACCAATCCGTTTGTCCGACATAATCTTTGCGGCATCCGAAACGGACGCATCAGAGGTCAACGTTATAACGCCGCCTGTGTCTTTGGACTTGAGGATTTGGGATACGATCATGGCAGTCTCCTGTTGTGTCTACCTTAAGTGTCGCGCCGTGCGTGTGTTGGAGTCAAGCAACCAGACGCTCTAGACGCGAAATCTCGGCTTTCAAACCCTGATTTAGCGCGGCGGCAAAGCGATTGAGACGGTCTGAGGTTCGGTCGCTCGCGTGCCGCACA
Source organism: Octadecabacter sp. (assembly GCA_018500065.2). Classification (GTDB taxonomy): domain Bacteria; phylum Pseudomonadota; class Alphaproteobacteria; order Rhodobacterales; family Rhodobacteraceae; genus Octadecabacter. The sequence continues at coordinate 7,854 of JAHBAO020000105.1, forward strand.
AGGTAGAATGAGCGTGTGAGCGACACCTCATCCACCAAAACGCGTTTCAATTCTGGCGCGAACGGCAGCGAGAAGTCGTGCACAATGCCAACCCCCGCCCCACTGCGTAGCGCCATCACTTGCACGGCAACCGAATTTGACGCGACCTGCACGCCATCCGCGCCCAGATCACCAAGGTAGTCCAATTCCTTGTCAAAAATCATATCAGGAATGTAGCCAACCACAGAATGCGTTTTCAGATCGGCCATGTTTTCGATGACCGCATCTTTGGGCGCAGCAAGATGAAGCCGGTAGTCGCTGACCTTCTGCACCGTCAACCGCTCAGCCTGCGGGCGCGATACAGTTATTGCCATGTCCGCCTCGCGCTTGGACAGGTTCACAACACGCGGCAAGGCAAGCACCTGAATTTCAAGGCCGGGGTTTTCGGCAGCAATGGCCGCGCAAACTTGGGGCAACAGATAGTTCGCGGCACCGTCCGGTGCCCCAATCCGTATTTGCCCCGTTAGCCCAGCTTGATCGCCCTGCGCTTCTTCGACCGCTTGCGTAAGTGAGGATTCAGCGTCTGCCGCATGGTCGCGCATCCGCAACCCAAGGTCTGTTAACGCATACCCTTGTGGGGACTTCACGAACAAAGCCGCACCAAGTCCCGCCTCAAGCCGCGCGATGCGCCGACCAACGGTTGCCGCGTCCATGCGCAACGTGGGTGCCGCACGGCTAAGGCTTTCTGCCCGCGCCACGGCCAGAAACACCCGCATATCGTCCCAACTTGCCATCTTTGTCCTGCATTTTTGCAAAATGAATTTGCCATACTGACGCTTTATCTAGCGAAAATGCAAGACTATGGTGCGCCCAACACTAGAAAACGCTGGGAGGCGATCATGACCACAGAACTTACCCACTACATCGGCGGCGCGCACGTAAAAGGCACTTCAGGCCGTTTTGCAGACGTCTTCAACCCAGCCACAGGCGAAGTGCAGGCCAAAGTGCCGCTCGCTTCTGTTGGCGAGATGGATCAAGCCGTTGAAATCGCAGCCAAGGCACAGCCCGCTTGGGCCGCAACAAACCCGCAACGTCGCGCACGCGTGCTGATGGCCTTCGTTGGGTTGCTGAACCGCGATATGGACAAACTCGCTGAAGCCCTGTCGCGTGAACACGGCAAGACCATCCCAGACGCCAAAGGCGACGTTCAGCGTGGCCTTGAAGTTGTTGAATACTGCATCGGCGCACCTGAGCTTCTTAAGGGTGAATATACCGATGGCGCAGGCCCGGGCATCGACATCTATTCTATGCGCCAAGCCCTTGGTGTCACTGCAGGAATCACGCCTTTCAACTTCCCGGCCATGATCCCCATGTGGATGTTTGCACCCGCAATTGCCTGCGGCAACGCCTTTATCCTGAAACCATCCGAACGTGATCCGTCCGTTCCATTGATGCTTGCGGAACTTCTTGAAGAAGCAGGCCTTCCGGCAGGTATTATTCAGGTCGTGAACGGCGATAAGGAAAGCGTGGACGCGATCCTTGATAACGACGTGATTCAGTCTGTCGGCTTTGTTGGCTCCACCCCAATCGCCGAATACATCTACGGACGTGGCTGTTCTAACGGCAAGCGCGTTCAGTGCTTTGGTGGCGCCAAAAACCACATGATCATCATGCCCGACGCGGATATGGCCCTTGCCGCGGACGCGCTGGTTGGCGCGGGTTACGGCGCTGCTGGCGAACGCTGCATGGCGATTTCGGTGGCTGTTCCTGTCGGCGAAGAGACCGCTGACAAACTGATCGAAGAACTGATCCCGCGCATCGACAAACTGCGCGTTGGCCCGTACACGGCAGGTGACGATGTAGACTATGGTCCTGTTGTAACCGCTGCCGCAAAAGCCAATATCCTCAAGATGATAGACGGCGGTGTTAAAGCAGGTGCAGAGCTTGTGGTTGATGGTCGTGACTTCAATTTGCAGGGCTATGAGGATGGTTTCTTTGTTGGCCCACACCTGTTTGACCGCGTCACACCTGACATGGAAATCTACCAAAAAGAGATTTTCGGACCAGTGCTATCTTGTGTGCGGGCCGGTTCCTACGAAGAGGCGCTTGGCCTCGCGATGGATCATGAAATGGGCAATGGCACCGCAATCTTCACACGCGACGGTGACGCCGCACGAAACTTTGCCAGCCGCGTCAATGTCGGCATGGTTGGTGTGAACGTGCCGATCCCCGTGCCGCTTGCCTACCACACCTTTGGCGGCTGGAAAAAATCAGCCTTTGGCGATTTGAACCAACACGGTCCAGACGCGTTCAAGTTCTATACACGCACGAAAACGGTAACATCCCGCTGGCCTTCCGGCATCAAAGAAGGTGGTGAATTCAACTTTAAGGCGATGGATTAAGCCTTTTTGTATAGTGTCGAAACTTGAGACGCTTGTGTCCCGTTATAAAAGGTGTCCGCCGCTCAAGGTGGGCACCTATTTAAATAGGACAGAGTATCACCACGCGCCGTGATTTTCTGCGCCCTAGCGCCGCTACAATTGCCGCCTTGCCCGTATTGGCAACAGCCGTACGCGCTCAAACAACACATACCGTCACGATCAAAAACATGGCGTTCAACTCGGAAAACCTGACAATTTCTGCTAGCGATACAGTGACTTGCGTCAACGAAGGCCGCCCGCATGGGAATATGTGCTGCTCGATCACCAGTTGCTGACACGCGGTTTCACGCAGGTGTGAATCTGAGTGGCTTGATCCCTTAGCCCATCCGTGTGATGAAAAGTTTGAACATCGGATGGGCAGATCATGCAAACCAAACGTACATTTATCCTCGGCGCTGCGGCGACCCTCACAACACCAATGCTGGTGCGTGCGCAAGAAGCGCCTGACCGCAACGCATCGTCCTTCGTAACGCAGGATTGGCAGGATCATTTTCAGTCGCTCGGCAATGGCGCAATTCTTGCGGATATCACATCCCGCGCGCTGCATTACTGGGGACCAGATGGCAGCTACCGTTTGTACCCCTCGTCCGTCCCGATGACCGAAGAGCTTACGCGGCGCGGCTATAGCGAAATCGTGCGCAAACGTGTTGGACCAACGTGGACCCCGACAGCGGCGATGCGCGAACGTGACCCAACCCTGCCGCAAATGATGGAGGCAGGTGCGGGAAACCCGCTGGGCACCCACGCGATGTACCTTGATTGGCCCGCGTACCTGATTCACGGCACACACGACACGCGCAAGATCGGGCGTCAAAGCTCGTCAGGTTGCATTGGTTTATACAACGACCACATCGCA
>JAHBAO020000007.1 GCA_018500065.2 Octadecabacter sp.
AGGCCGGATGATCGTGCGTCGCTTCATGGGCATCGCCCCAGCGCAGGCTTTCCAACGCGGTGCCGTGGTTTGCTGCGACCCAGATCAGTGCATCATCCAGCGCCAGACGCGCGATGTCCGAACAGGTTTCTTGTGGCGCAGATTGCAGCACGTCACACCACGCGGCTGCGCCGTCCCTGTTGCGGAACACGCGTTCGATAAACAGCGGTTCAACGTGGGTATATTCGTGGGACAACGGGCCAAGCTCATCGCGGATCAGGCGGTCTTGCAAGGCGCGCATCCAAGCGGCGTAAAGCAGGGGTTCGGGCAGATGCTCGTTCATCTCACCATTCCATTCCGCCAGCAACGCCAGCGCGTCTTGACGCAGCTTTTCAGACGTTCCTTCTGGCGCGGCTTCACCGGTAAACCAAAGGTCGGCTCCAATCAGCGGCAGGATCGAGCGCGCGGTGTAGCTTACCGTGTCGCTTTGCGCCTCAATGAAGCTGTCACGGGTATGCACCTCGCGCGCCTGCATCAGCAGCCGCCAGCGGTTCACGCGCTGGCTGTCGCCCCACATATGGCTGACATGGGCGGGGAAGGGCGCATTCACCACCTTGTTGTTGGTGTTGCCGACGATCCCACCCAACGGGTCAATCCATTCAGGGTTTTCTGCATAATCACGCCAGCCATCCCAACGGTTTTGTGGCAGATAGCCGAAATGCGGAAGGCGCCCTTGGGTCACGTGGTCAGGGCTGCGGTTCGGGACACGGCCGATCAGCTTGAGCCCGACAGAATTGCGATCCGCAAGGGTGAGCATCTGGGAGGGGGCTACATAATCTTGCGCCGCGGCAATCCCAGCTTCGACAGTACGTGCGCGCATCAGGCCCATCGCCGCCTGCATGGTTGTGTCCTCATCTGACAAGGCCGTCCAGCCCAGCACCGTCACATGCCCCGGAGGGCGAATTGTCGCGAGATCATATTGATCCGGTGGCAGCACAGGGCCGTTCACCGTCCATTGCAATTGCAAGGTCACAGCAGCCGCGTCTTTGATGCGAATGATGCTCTCGCGGGTCTCGAAATTCGCCCAACCATTGGGCACGCGATATTGGTTTGCATCCGAGGGGTTCACTTCTTCGATATAGACATCTTGGTCATCCAGATAGGACGAGGTGATGCCCCAACCAAGATCGGCCGAACGCCCGAGCATCACAACAGGAACGCCCGGGATGGTGCCACCGATCACGCCACCTGTTTCAAGCTCCAGTCGTGCCAGGTACCAGATCGACGGGGCCGTCAGACCAAGGTGTGGATCATTGGCCAAAAGCGTTGAACCCGTAGCAGAGCGCGTGATGCCAGCGGCCCAAGCGTTGGACGCCCCGGCAAGAGTGCGCGGCACGACCGGAGAAATCGGATCAAACGCCATACGATTGTTCGGGGCATACCGCGGAACGTTCGGCATGAGAGAGGCATAATTCGGCAACGCGGCCACACCTGCACCGGGGGCTTCAGGCAGGATGTCATTCAAGCGGTTTTCATCACTCAGGATCAACGACGTGCGCGCGCGCAGGACTTCTTCTTCCAAATGACTGGACAGTTGCAAGGACATCAATTTGATAATCGACACGGAATCAGCGGGTTGCCACGGGGCAATCGCTTGGTTGAAGACCCACATTTCTGGCGCGCCGCGCCCGCGCGCGCCTTGGTTCACCTGATCAATCCATGCGTTCACACCGCTGGAATAGGCTTGCAGTGCAGACTGGGTTTCCGCGTCGAGCGCCGAGACGGATTTTTGCGAGAGCGGATAGAGATCAAGGCGGCGGATCAGGCTGTCGATGGGCAGCGTTCGTGCGCCAAACAATTCAGACAGCCGGCCCTGTGCGGTTCGGCGCAGCATCGTCATCTGCCAAAGGCGGTCTTGGGCGTGGGCCATGCCAAGGGCAAAGAACACATCCGCATCGGTTTCCCCAAAAATATGCGGCACATTGGCGTTGTCGCGCACGATTTCAACAGGGGCAGAAATGCCGGCAACCTCAAGGGTGACTTCATAATCGGGCAGGGAACGGGACGCGAAGTAATATACCAGCGTGACCACAGCGACGGCAAAAATAATCAGCGCAGAGGCAAGCCGGACGAGCCAGCGAAAAACGAGTGCCATAACGGGTCCCTTGTTAAGCGCCCCGCTTGAATGGTTGACGTGCGGCGGGGGTGCGTTACCTATCTCGCAACAGCAATTGTGATGCAAGCAGGAGAGACGTGATGGCAAAGGTGGCATTCTTGGGTTTGGGGGTCATGGGCTACCCGATGGCAGGACATTTGGTAAAGGCGGGCCACGCGGTAACGGTCTATAACCGCACCACGTCAAAAGCCGAGGCTTGGGTCGCAGAACATGGCGGCGCGATGGGTGTGACACCTGCCGAAGCTGCGAAGGGCGCGGATTTTGTCATGGCTTGTGTCGGCAACGACGACGATCTGCGCGCGGTTTGCACAGGTGCCGACGGCGCATTCGCAACAATGTCAAAAGGCGCGGTGTTTGTGGATCACACAACCGTATCCGCATCTGTCACGCGCGCGCTTTACGGCGCGGCGGCTGAAGCGGGGCTGTCCTTTGTGGACGCGCCGATATCGGGCGGGCAAGCGGGCGCTGAGAATGGTGTCTTGTCGGTCATGTGCGGTGGCGACGCGGATGTTTACGTGCGGGCCGAACCGATTATCGACGCTTACGCCCGCGTTTGTCGGCGTATTGGCGACAGCGGCGCGGGGCAAATGACCAAGATGTGCAACCAGATCGCGATTGCGGGTTTGGTGCAGGGTCTGTCCGAGGCTTTGCATTTCGCCGAGAAGGCAGGCTTGGACGGACGTGCCGTGGTTGAGGTTATCAGCCAAGGCGCCGCGGGCTCATGGCAGATGCAAAACCGCTACGAGAAGATGATTGATGGTGAATTTGAACACGGCTTTGCCGTGGATTGGATGCGCAAAGATCTTGGGATTTGTCTGGATGCGGCGGATGAAACGGGGGCATCACTGCCTGTCACCGCGCTGGTGGATCAGTTTTACAAAGACGTACAGAATTTGGGCGGTGGGCGTTGGGATACATCCAGCCTTATCAAACGGTTGCGTGCGTTGGGATGAGGTCATCGAATTTGCTTTGCAAATCCGATCAAGAGGGGGCTCGCCCCCGTTCTTCGGACTCCCCCAGGATATTTATGAAACAAAGGCAATGTGAGGGTTAGTTCGCCACGCATCGCCCTGTCAGGGTGCGGTCTTCTGGTTGATAGCTAAGGCGGGCGGCGCCGTCTGCTTGGATAAGCAGAAGGGTGCTGTTTTTGTCCTGAACGTGATGAAACCCCGTAATGCCACCTTCCATCATGATGGCCTGCGCGCGAAATTGTTCGGCGCCCAAGGTAACTTGAGTAATTTGGCGGCGCGGGGGGTCGTTCGGGTTGTGCGGGGCGACGAATTGAGTTGGATCTATTGCGAAACGCACGACCGTTTGCACACAGCTGTCTGTGCAAGTCTCGTCTTGAAGTGCGCACATCATGTCCGCCGCCAGTGGCGTGGCGCAGAGTGCAAATAAAGCCGCGCGTGATTTCACGGCTCAACGAGGCGGTCGCAGCGTCCAGACGCAAAGTGTTCCACG
>JAHBAO020000001.1 GCA_018500065.2 Octadecabacter sp.
GGTTAAAAATGCGCCTGCGCCACGGCAGTGCCGAAACATTCGGAGGGTCAGACAATAACAACACGCCCGCCAACCCAATCAGGATTGCACCAAGGCCAAGCAGCGACACCCCCTCACCCAGCACCGCGAACCCGACAAGGACCGACATCAAGACTTCGGTCTTCTTAAACGTGATACCCACCGCAAAATTACGATGCGCAAACAGCGCCACCACACACATCGTCGCCAAAATCTGCGTTGCCCCACCCGTGAGTGCGTAAAACCAGAAAACGGGCGGGATGCCGGGCAAGGTCTGCCCTGTCATGTTTGCATAGATCATCACGCCTAGCACGACCAACGGCGACGAATAGATGAACCGCGCAAACGTCGCGCCACCCGTGCTTAACCGTGTGGCTTTCAACTGCTTTTGCAACCCAAAGCGCGCGGTTTGCGCTAATGCGGCCAAAATGGTGACAGGGATCCATGCGGTCATGGCCCGCTTACTGACGCTTTAACCGCGTGGACGCCAGAGCGGATGCGCAACCGTATCCTTCGCCCGCCAGAAATGGCGCTTAAAAACCTGTGCGTATGACGTGAACACATATCCATCATTGCGCCGCAGGTAGTGGTCTTTGTTTTGCGCATAAAGCGGTGGCAGATCATACCACGCCACATTCGGATGCATATGATGAACGACATGCAAGTTGTTGTTTAAGAACAACAAAGCCAGCGGCCCACCATCTTCGACGATCACAGTGCGCGCACGCGCAAGCTCATGTGCGCGGTGTTCCAAATAGGTCCGTATCCGCAAAATTGAATGCCCAAGGTAGGTGCCAATTGCGTAGGCCCAAAACGGCAGCGGCGCGATCCAAACCACCACAACAACCACAGCCAGCGCCGGAACATGCGTAATCCATCCCCACATAACCGCGCGGTCCCCCGCTTTGCACGCCCGCAGGTCACTCAACATCCACATCACCTGCCCCAGCAACGGCCCGATCAGCATCCGCCCTGCCAGCGTATTGTTAAACCGCAAAACCAACCGCATCACCGTCCCCATGCGCTGCCAAACCGCAGGATCTAGGTAATTGGTTTCGGGATCATCATAAGGATCCGTCAGCAGCTCATCCCGATGATGCGCCAAATGCGTCGCGCGAAACCGTGCGAAAGGCACCGTGAGCGTCAACGCAGGAAAAATCAAAGCCGCGTTCGCCACTTTGCTTTGAAACGGATGCCCATGCACAACTTCATGCGTCAACGACGCATGCAGCGCGATTGTTGGCCCCAACACAAGGATCGCAGCCCAAATCGGCAAGACCCAAAGCGACAGGAAAAACACGCCGTAACAAAGCACTGCCAAGCCAACCGTCGGCCACTCAACCGCGTTTCGAACGGAAGTTCGCAATCTTTCAGGCACGCCGCCCCCAATTCACACGGTTCCAAACTCTCTCATAGAGGACATACATCGACAGCCCCAACACCGCATTCACCAGCGCCATTGCACCGCCAACAGCCATTGACCCTGTCGCGATCAGGCCAACGACAGCCATCGAAAACAAACCGATAAGGTTCCAGATCAATGCTTTGGTTAAGGTGCGCTTTGGGGTGTCCATCTTCTCTCCGATATGTGGTCCCTCATTCTTAAAGGCAACGCGGCTGCTTGGGTATTCTGTAAATGGTTAGCAAAACTCACATATGATGATATAATAAAACACATGCTGCATAATATTGACAAACGCGACCGCGCCCAACTGCTCCGCACCCGCTTGCTCGAAGCGATGGAGACCCGAAACACGACGCAATCCGGCCTCGCCCGCGCCATCGGCGTTGATCGCTCAACCATCTCGCAACTCCTCAGCGGCAGTGGCGCACGCTTACCCAACGCCCATGTGGTGGCGGGATGCGCCTCGGCCCTTGGTGTCTCCGCGGATTGGCTGCTTGGTTTGACTAAGCGCCCCGAACTGGTGGCAGACCTCATCGCGGCGTCAATCGAGGTCACCAAAGCCCCCCGCGCCCTCGTGGATGAGCAAATCTTCGCATGGCACCAAGAGGCGGCGGGCTACAAAGTCCGCCATGTTCCAGCGGGCTTACCGGACATGCTCAAGCTGCCTGACCTTCTGCGCTGGGAATACGGCCCGCATTTAGGGCGATCAACGGAACAGGCCATCGGCGCATCCGAGGACCGTCTGCGCTGGATGCGCGAGGCCAAGTCAGATTTTGAAATGGCCCTCCCTGTTTACGAACTCGCCAGCTTTGCGTCAGGAACAGGCTACTATGAGGGCGTCCCCGCCAACCTACGTGTCGCGCAACTGGACCATATCGTGCAGCTGCAAACTGACCTATACCCGACCCTCAGGCTGCATCTGTTTGATGCACGCCGCCTGTTTTCCGCACCAATCACAGTGTTCGGCCCGCTCCTCGCGGTTCTGTACTTGGGGCAAAACTATTTGGCCTTTCGCGATACCGAACGCGTACAAATGGTGACCCGCCACTTTGATACCCTGGTGCGTGAGGCCACAATCACCCCACCCGACATTGTGCGCCATATCCAGACGTTGAAATCAAAGCACCTCTAACGCTTCTTTTGTTCTTAAATACCTAATCCGCCCTCAGGGTTTGGGATCAGGGTTTTCGGTGTGCCCGTCCACAGAAACCACCTGCCCGGACACCCGCTCCGCGCCACTGGACGCCAGAAAAACTGCCATATTCGCAATATCCTGCGCCGCCACGAACGTGCGCATAGACGTCCCTGCCGCGTAGCCCTTATATACCGCATCCCGCGTCATGCCCTTGGCCTGCGCTTCACGTTGCAACA
>JAHBAO020000161.1 GCA_018500065.2 Octadecabacter sp.
CCTATGCCAGACGAGGGGGACAACTCATGATAATCGGCACGCCAAAGGAACTGTTTGAGGGGGAGAACCGCGTCGCGATGACGCCGGCATCCGCGCTTGAACTACAGAAATTAGGACACTCTTGTGTGATTGAAACCAAAGCAGGCGCTGCCGCGGGTTTCTCGGACACGGACTACAAAGATGCAGGCGTTGAGGTTGTCAAAACCGCCGCCGCATTGTGGAAAGCGGCTGACATCGTCGCCAAGGTGCGCGTTCCTGACGAAGGCGAAATGAAGCGCCTGTCGGCGGATCAAACCCTTATCTCATTCTTCAGCCCCGTTTCTGATGAAGCGAAGATGAAGTCGGCCGCCCGTAAGGGGGCCACAGTCGTCGCGATGGAAATGATCCCGCGCATCAGCCGTGCACAAAAGATGGACGCGCTGTCCTCAATGGCGAATATCGCAGGTTATCGTGCGGTTATTGAGGCCGGTAACAACTTTCCGCGTTTCTTCACGGGTCAGATCACTGCTGCCGGTAAGGTTCCGCCAGCGAAGGTTCTGGTTGTCGGGGCAGGGGTTGCGGGCCTTGCGGCGATCGGTACGTCAACATCCCTTGGCGCGATTACATATGCGTTCGACGTGCGTCCCGAAGTGGCGGAACAGGTCGAAAGCATGGGCGCTGAATTCGTGTTCCTCGACTTTGAAGAAGAACAGGCTGACGGCGCATCCACAGGTGGTTACGCTGCTGTATCCTCGCCAGAATTTGCCGCCGCACAGTTGGCCAAGTTCCGCGAAATCGCACCGGATATGGACATCGTCATCACCACGGCACTGATCCCGAACCGCGAAGCGCCTGAGCTTTGGACCGAAGACATGGTGAAATCCATGAAGCCCGGTTCTGTGATTGTCGATCTTGCCGCCGAAAAGGGCGGCAACTGTAAGTTGACTGTCAAGGACGAGAAAATCGTCACCGACAACGGCGTGACCATCATCGGCTACACCGATTTTCCGTCCCGTATGGCGGCGCAATCCTCAACGCTTTACGCCACCAACATCCGCCATCTGATGACTGATCTGACCCCTGAAAAGGACGGTGTGGTTGATCACAACATGGAAGATGACGTCATCCGTGGCGCGACTGTGGCCTACGGCAAGGAAGTGACCTTCCCGCCGCCACCACCGAAAATCCAAGCGATTGCAGCCCAGCCTAAAGCGGCTGTTGTTGAGCTAACGCCTGAAGAAAAGCGCGCGAATGAAGTGGCTGCGTTCAAGGCGCAGACCAAATCACAGGTTACCTTGATTGCAGTGGGTGCGTTCTTGTTGCTTTCGGTCGGCCTTGTCGCTCCGGCGAGTTTTATGCAGCACTTTATTGTTTTTGTTCTGGCCGTCTTTGTTGGCTTCCAAGTCATCTGGGGCGTGGCACACAGCCTGCACACGCCGCTGATGGCTGTGACCAACGCGATCTCGTCGATCATCATTCTGGGTGCCTTGATGCAGATCGGATCAGGGTCGTTTCTTGTGATCCTGCTCGCCGCTCTGTCGGTCTTCATGACGGGTATCAACATCTTCGGGGGTTTCCTCGTGACACGGCGCATGCTTGCCATGTTCCAGAAATCTTAAGGGGGGCTGGGTAATGGAATTTGGTTTTACAACAGCGGCTTACGTCGTTTCGGCAGTTCTTTTCATCCTGTCCTTGGGTGGACTTAGCGGCCAAGAAAGCGCCAAGCGCGCGGTTTGGTACGGCATTGTGGGCATGGCATTGGCCGTGGCTGCAACGCTGGTCGGGCCGGGCTCTGGGTATTGGCTTTTGTCGGTTCTGATGATCATCGGTGGCGGCGCGATTGGCTATCAACTCGCGACCAAAGTACAGATGACGCAGATGCCTGAATTGGTTGCGGCGATGCACAGCCTCGTCGGTTTGGCTGCGGTTTTTGTGGGCTTCATTGCGCACATCGAACTGAACCGCGTGCTCGGCATGGATGAAACCACCCGCGAAGGGCTTACAGGTTTTGCCGGCCTTCTGGCGCATAAGTCAGGTGTCGAGATCAGCATCCTGCGGGTTGAGTTGTTCCTTGGTATCTTCATCGGCGCGATCACCTTTACAGGCTCGGTCGTGGCCTACGGGAAACTGGCTGGCAAAGTGGATTCCGCGGCAACAAAGTTGCCCGGTGGCCATATGCTGAACATTGCGGCAGCGGCTGTCGCTGTGATCACGCTGATCTGGTACTTCAACACGGGCGGTTTCTTCCCACTGTTCCTGATGACGCTGGCAGCGCTGTTTATCGGCTACCATCTGATCATGGGGATTGGCGGCGCGGATATGCCTGTCGTCGTGTCCATGCTGAACAGCTATTCTGGTTGGGCGGCTGCCGCGCTTGGCTTCTCCCTTGGAAACGATCTGCTGATCGTGGTTGGTGCGCTGGTTGGCTCAAGTGGTGCGATCCTGTCTTACATCATGTGTAAGGCGATGAACCGCAGCTTTGTGTCCGTGATCTTGGGCGGCTTCGGCGGCCCAGCGGGTGAGCAAATGGCCGTTGAAGGCGAGCAAATCGCCATCGACGTGGACGGTGTTGCGACATCTTTGGAAGAGGCCGACAGCATCATCATCATTCCGGGTTACGGCATGGCGGTTGCACAGGCCCAGCAAAACGTGGCCGAGCTGACACGCCGCTTGCGTGCCAAAGGCAAGACGGTGCGCTTTGCGATCCACCCTGTTGCGGGGCGTTTGCCCGGTCATATGAACGTGCTGCTGGCCGAAGCCAAAGTGCCATATGACATCGTGATGGAGATGGACGAAATCAACGATGATTTCCCCACGACAGACGTGGCGATTGTGATTGGGTCCAACGACATCGTGAACCCCGCTGCGCAGGACGATCCTAACTCCCCGATTGCGGGGATGCCGGTTCTAGAATGCTGGAAAGCCAAGCAGGTGTTCGTGTCCAAACGCGGGCAGGGCACGGGTTATTCCGGCATCGAGAACCCGCTGTTCTTTAAGGACAACACGCGCATGTTCTACGGCGATGCGAAGGCGTCCTTGGATGCGTTGCTTGGTAAGATCACCTAGGCAACCGCTTGACGATTGCCGTCTTGAAAGCCCCGCCCGAAACGGCGGGGCTTTTGTTTTTGATGGCGACTGAATGCTGGAGAATAGAAACTGTTTTTCCCGTAGAATGAGCTGAAGTACTCACCTGGCACTCACGTTTAGACGTACCATAATTTTACCTCATTTAGATGCAATTCAACGTTGCAACCAAATGTTAAGGGATAGGTGTGTCATGATTTCAAAGCGGATCAAGCTTCTTCCTGCCCTGTTTCTTTGTGTTGCTGCCGCAGCCTGTGGCCCCTCCGAAGGGTTCCAACAGGTTCCGTGGGACATGGCGATTGATGCGAACACGCAGTTGGAGAGGTTGCAAGGCCTTGCCCCAACAACCGAGAACAACATGCCGACCACCGGCAGCGCAAGTTATACCGGTTCAGCTTTACTTCGGCTTGACCCGAACACCTTCGCAGAATTTGACGACATCGCGATCGTGGCCGATGCAGCGATTGACGTCGATTTTTCCGGTGCAGGTAACGTGACCGGTCGCATTGACGGCTACCAAGCCGTGACCGGTGCTGGAACTGCCCTTCAAACACGCGTCCCGTCTTCGGGCGAAATTCTAATTGGCGAAGATGAAAGCCTTGTTGGGACCGCGGGCCTCAACAATGCATGGGCTGCGGATTATCGTGGCAACATCAACGTGGACGGAACGAATTACATCGTTGACAATGTTCTTATCGGTGGGTTCCTCGGCAACCGGACGCGTGATCCGACGCCTGAGCGCATTACGAAGGGTATCGTTGGAGGCATCGACACGTTGCCACCCCAGTTTGCGACGAGCAATGGCGTACGGACGCCTTTTGACATCGTAGTTATTGGTGAAACGCCTCGTTAAACGGCGCGCCACTTTCCCTGCGCCAACCCATCCAATGTCCAAGCCCCCACAGACCAGCGTACAAGGCGCAGGCACGGAAAACCGATGTGCGCGCACATGCGGCGGACTTGGCGGTTGCGGCCTTCGGTGATTTGGACTTCGATCCAAGTGTCGGGTATGGATTTGCGAAACCGCACGGGCGGGTCGCGTAGCCACAAATCGGGCGGGTCAATCAGGCGCACTTTTGCGGGCAGGCTCGGGCCGTCTTTTAGCGAAACGGAGTTGCGCAACGGCGCAAGGTCCGCGTCCGTCGGTGCGCCTTCAACCTGCACCAGATATGTTTTCGGCGTTTTGAATTTCGGGCTTGAGAGCTTGGCCTGCAGTTTCCCGTCATCCGTCAGCACCAACAGCCCTTCGCTATCGCGGTCCAGTCGGCCTGCGGCGTAGACGCCTTTGGGCAGATCAAAGCCTGAGAGCGTCGGGCGCTCGGTCGGGGATTTAGCGTCTGTGAACTGGGTTAGAACACCGAAGGGTTTGTTGAATAGAATTGTCGTCATAACCCTGTGGTAACCCGCGAAGCGAGAGGGGGCCAGCCCCCGCGCGTGCGCGCTCCCCCGGGATATTTATGAAACAAAGGCAGGCGCAAAAAAAGGAAAGAGGCGTGCACATGTTTGCGGCAGATGCTGCCGAAGAGCTGGAAAAGAATGCTGAAAACGCGCCAGGTGCGCAGGTCGATATCCGTCTTATCGTTGAAGCATCTGAGGCGGACTGGTCGTTGTTGCGCAAGTTTGGGTGTGATCGCGAGATGGCGATTGCGCTGCTTGGCCAAGCACGCGATGGCGATCCTGTTGACCTATGTGGGCTTGCAGGGCCGTCTTGTGACAGTGCGGATGTGCTTTATGAGAAGCAGCCCGTATTGATGCCGCTGTCTTTGAAATCCGAAGATCGGGTGATCATTCGCAATTGTGGCGCATACGCCAGTAGGTATTCCTTGATTGGTTTCAACGGCTTCCTGCCCTTGGATGTGCTGGTTGTGTAATTTGAAAATAATGTATGCCGCGTGCGAAGGTGGGATTGTATACCATTGTGCGCGGCTAACTCTTTGAGATTGCGTATTTTTTATCTTTACAGGTGAGGATGATTGGCTAGTTTTGGCGCAAGTGCTGGAAGGATACCGCAATGAGTTCGATCAAAGACCACCCGCTGCGTTATGCAACGGCCAATGAGCTGCATGCCCGCCCGTTCCCGACGCTGAAAGCCCCGAGCCATGCAGCCTACCTTGCAATCAAACCCGCGCACAATGCCGCTGGGCGGGATCGCGCTGCGGACATGGTGCATCTTAAGTCTTTGTTGGATCACTTTGCTGCACCGCATCCTGAGGACGGGGCCACGCACTATTTCGGCCAGATCGGTCGTCATGTTCTGAAATGGGAAAGTCATACCGAATTTGTGACCTACACCATTTTCGGCGACGGCGTGCCTGCAACGCCGTTTGATGGGACGACCTTTGGAATGTTCCCTGAAAGCTGGCTTGCGTCTGCACCCGGAACGCGGGTGACGTCAGCGCTCATCCGAGTGGAACAACAGGCGGGCGATGATGGGATCTCCGAAAAAGTCGCTGATTGGTTTGTGCCGGAAAGTGTCGCCGTAAGCCGTGTGTTGGATGATGACGCAGTGGTTGCCGGCGATTTCAGGATCGATGCGGCTGGGCACATTCGGTTTGCGGTGTTTGCGCGCCCTGAAACCGGCGAGCGGCGCGTGGGGCGAATTGTTCAGCGGCTTTGCGAAATCGAAACCTATAAAGCCATGTCGATGCTTGGGTTTTCGCGGTGTCGCGATCTTGGAGTGGGCATGGGGGAGATTGATGTGCGGCTTTCTGCCTTGACTGAGGCGCTGTCGGGCCCGGTGGAAAGCACTGAGGATACGCTGGGCGCGCTGTTGCAGGTCTCAGGGGAGCTGGAAGCACTGTCCGCGCGATCTACATTTCGCTTCGGGGCAACGCAGGCGTATGAGACGATTGTGAACCAACGTATAGACGTACTGCGTGAGACGCGGTTCTTGGGGCGCCAGACGTTTGGTGAATTCATGATGCGGCGATTTGATCCTGCGATGCGCACTGTTGCCAGCACTGAGGCACGGCTTGAGGCAATGGGGGATC
>JAHBAO020000157.1 GCA_018500065.2 Octadecabacter sp.
CCTTGCCAAGAACGTTGTTGCGGCAGACATGGCCACACGCTGCACCGTGCAGTTGTCTTACGCGATTGGTGTGGCGCGTCCGTTGTCGATTTATGTCGACACGCATGGTACAGGCAATGTCGAAGCGGCGGCGATTGAGGCTGCGATCCCTAAGGTAATTGACCTCACGCCACGTGGCATCCGCACGCATCTGGACCTCAATAAACCGATCTACCAGCGCACCGCAGCTTATGGCCACTTTGGGCGTGCGCCACAGGCGGATGGCGGTTTCTCATGGGAAGCGACCACTTTGGTCGATGCTCTTAAGAAAGCAGTCTAATAAACTGACTGTGGGGCGGCGCTTTTTAAAATAGCGCCGCCTTTTCATGGAAAGAGCGACATAAAACTGAACAGACCTATTTGTTAGTATGCTGCTTGATACGCATTTTTATACATAGTCGTTGCTGTTGTTTTTTATGCGGTTACAGCCGGCCTTTATAGATTTGCGCCTGAAATCGCGGAAACGGTTTTTTTCCGGCGGCAATTCCGGGATGGGGATTTTCGCCGCGATCATGCCGACGCTGTTGGTGGCGCAGGCATTTTACAAACACGAAGGACGTCAAACCACACGCGGCGACATTGATTTTGCGATCCTTGCATTGGTTCTGAGTGCCGTTGCCATTTGGATCAGTTTGACATTGCAGCCTTTGGCGCCCGTTGAAGTGGCCGAATTGAAGTCGCTTTTCAGCGAAGGGCTCAATATTATGATGACGGTTGTTGCGGTATTTGCACTGTGTCTCATCCTTATCACTCGGCTGATGTTGTGGTCTGGCCTGCGTGGTGAGCATAAGAAAGCTGATCGTTTGGCAGCCAAGCAAGCGCGCAGAGGTTGAGATTGCTGGGGCGCGCAGTTAAAGGGCTGGCATGACTGATCCAATCCGCCCCCACCGCAATTTTTATGGCCGACTTAAAGGCAAGCATCTGAAAGACAGCCAAAAGGGTTATCTCGAAGAAGACCTCGCGGCGTTGTCGCCTGGTGCGGTCGATTGGGTTGAAAACCCAGCCCGTGACGATCTTGACCTGAACGGATTGTTTGGTGGCAAGGATGTCTGGCTTGAAGTGGGCTTTGGTGGTGGTGAGCATGTGATCCACCAAGCGGCGAACAACCCTGACGTCGGCATCATCGGCTGTGAGCCCTACATCAACGGCGTCGCGATGCTGTTGGGCAAAGTGCGCCAAGCGAGCGTTGATAACCTGCGGATTTATCCGGGTGATGTGCGTGATATGTTTGACGTGCTGCCGGATGCATCGATTTCCAAGGCGTTCCTGTTGTATCCGGACCCGTGGCCAAAGGCCCGCCACCACCGCCGCCGTTTCGTGACGCCCGAACATCTGGAACCGCTGATACGCGTCTTGAAAGTGGGCGCTGAATTCCGCGTGGCGACTGATATTCCCGATTATGTGCGCCAAACGCTTGAAGAAGTGCCGCCCGTTGGATTTGAACTCGTTCGGCAGGGTGGCGATGCTTGGGATGACTGGATTTCCACGCGCTATGAGCTAAAAGCATTGCGCGAGGGCCGCACGCCGCACTATCTGACGTTTCGCAAGCTGTAAGTTCGCAAGCCTCCGGCGGAGGTATTTTTGAACAAAAGAAGCTGGGGCGTGGACGTCTCAGGGCCTGCGGTTTATCAGGCATTAACAGAAAAGAGGAAATCCTATGTCAGGCCACGGTGCCCCCATTCCGATGATGTCCCGCAAGGGTGCTCCGCTCAAAGGCGAGGCGCATGTACCTGGTGATAAATCGATTTCACACAGGTCTTTGATACTGGGTGCATTGGCTGTTGGTGAAACCAAGATTACCGGTTTGCTGGAAGGCCAAGACGTGCTGGATACTGGGCGTGCGATGGAGGCGTTCGGCGCTGAAGTGGTGAACCGCGGCGGCGGTGAATGGTCTGTGCATGGTGTGGGTGTTGGCGGGTTCAATGAGCCTGCGAATATCATTGATTGCGGGAACTCTGGCACAAGCGTGCGCCTGATCATGGGCGCGATGGCGACGAGCGATATCACCGTGACGTTTACGGGGGATGCATCTTTGAACGGGCGGCCGATGGGGCGGGTGACGGACCCGCTGGCGTTGTTTGGAACGCAGAGTGTTGGCCGTGAAGGTGCCCGTCTGCCAATGACAATTGTGGGCGCGAAGAACCCTGTGCCTGTGCGATACACTGTTCCGGTCCCGTCTGCGCAGGTGAAATCTGCGGTGTTACTGGCTGGGTTGAACGCGCCGGGTAAGACTGTCGTGATTGAGAAAGAAGCCACGCGTGACCACACCGAGCGCATGTTGGTTGGTTTCGGGGCTGAACTGTCGGTTGAAGATACGGATGAAGGCCGCGTGATTACGCTGGTCGGGCAGCCGGAATTGAAACCACAGACAATTATTGTACCGCGTGACCCGTCATCGGCGGCGTTTCCTGTATGTGCTGCGTTGTTGGCCGAAGGGTCTGACGTTTTGGTTCCTAATATCGGGTTGAACCCGACCCGTGCTGGGCTGTTTTACACCTTGCAAGAAATGGGCGCGGATTTGACGTTTGAAAACATGCGAGAGGAGGGCGGTGAACCTGTCGCTGATCTGCGTGCGAAATACTCCCCCGACATGGTTGGTGTTGAGGTGCCACCCGAGCGGGCGGCGTCGATGATTGATGAATACCCTGTGTTGTCCGTGGTGGCGGCCTTTGCCAAAGGCCAGACCGTGATGAAGGGCGTGAAAGAGCTGCGCGTGAAAGAAAGTGACCGGATTGATGCAATGGCCAAGGGGCTACGTGCCGCCGGCGTTGCCGTTGACGAGGGGCCGGACTGGTGGACTGTCACGGGCCTTGGGGTTGGAAATGTTCAGGGTGGCATTACGGCGGAAAGCCGTTTGGATCACCGCATTGCGATGTCATTCCTAGTGATGGGTTTGGCGACGAATAAACCGATGTCCGTGGATGACGGCGGCCCGATTGCCACGTCATTCCCAATTTTCGAAGGGCTGATGGCAGACCTCGGGGCGAGCGTCACACGTTCGAACACCTAATGCGACTTGGGCGTCAGATCACCGGGGTTGTGGCCTTGGTCAGCTACCTGTTTATGGGCGCGATGATGTATCTGACGGTGTTGCCGGGTGCGGATGGGCATTGGCCGCCGGACTTTCACCTAACGGGATATGATGCGCAAAGCATCGCGCCGTTCGCTGAGGCGATTAGCGAAAAAGCGAAAACGGCCTATGGTGTCATTCTAAGCCGGTTGGACCGTGTTTTCATTGTCGCACTGGCACTGTGGATGGCGTTGCTTGGATGGCGTGGAGGTTGGGTCCGTTATTTTGTCGTGGGTTTTGCGGCGATCTATGCGGTGATTGATCTGGCCGAAAATGCCGCGATCTACCGGTTCATGTTCGTCGATGTTATGGACGCGTTGGTGATAAAAACTGCGCACCATTTAACTATGGCGAAGTTTGCGTCACTTTACCTGTGCGTGTTGGTGTTGATTGTCCATCTGAGGAGAACGGTTTGAGTTTTACAGTTGCGATTGACGGGCCAGCGGCGGCGGGCAAAGGCACGATTTCCAAGGCAGTGGCCGCGCATTTCGGGTTTGCGCATTTAGACACCGGCCTGCTGTATCGCGCTGTTGGTGCGAAGGTGTTGCATGGGGCCGATCCGCTGGAGGCCGCGCAAACACTGGAAGCCATTGATCTTGACGGTGAGCATCTGCGCACGCCTGAGGTCGCGCAGGCCGCAAGTAAGGTTGCAGTTCATCCAGATGTTCGTTCGGCTTTGGTCGCGTTTCAACGCCAGTTTGCGGGGCGGAAAGGTGGCGCGGTCTTGGATGGGCGCGATATTGGCACGGTTATTTGCCCGAACGCGGATGTGAAGCTGTTTGTTACAGCAAGTTCGGCAAAGCGTGCGCAACGTCGGCTGGATGAGTTGAATGCCAAGGGTATGGGGCTGGAATTTTCCGATGTGCTGGCCGATGTGGAAGCGCGCGACAAGCGCGACAGTGAACGTGCCACGGCCCCGTTGAAGCCTGCTGTAGATGCGGTGTTACTGGATACGTCAGATTTGACGGCGCAACAGGCGATTGCACAAGCGATCGCGAGTGTTCAAGCGGCCCGAGGTTAGATCGCGTTAGAAATGCGTCCGATGATCGCTTAGGTTCGGCGGATCTAGGTGGGGAATGGCGTTGAAGGCAGACAAAAATGTGCCTTCAGGACGGATGCGGAACTTGTGCAGGGATGAATTAAAGATCGGCAAGAGGATGTTTGCCATCTGCTGCGTATCCAGCCCCAACGCCGCGCGCATAACCATCGAAATGACTCCACCTGAAGTGACGCAAAGCACGCGTTTTCCTGGCTTAGCGGCTTCTTCCAAGGCATCTTTTATACGTGCCTCGAATGTGGCGAAGGGTTCGACGCCTTTGATGGTCGCTTGTTCCCACGCGGCGAGGGTTTGCGGCATGTGGGTGACAAAATCCTCGGACGTTTCAGGCGGTTCAATATCGTGATGAACCTGCATGTCGCGGGCCAGCGCGAAGTATTCCATTTCGTTAAGACGCGCGTCGAATAGTTCCGGCGCGTAGCCCATGCCGTCCGCGGTTTCACGGTGGCGGCGCATGGTGCCGGACAGGACGAGGTCGAACGGGTCTTCGTGGGCTCGCATCCAGTTTCCCAAAAGAGTCGCTTGGGTATGGCCAAGGCCTGACAGGCGGTCGTAGTCGGCCTCGGTTGTGGCACCTGAATTGGCTTGCCCGTGGCGGACCAGATAGAGCTCGCCCATCAGTTATCCTGTTCGCTGTTCAAGGTGATATCCACCCATAGTGCGGCATGACGTTCAGACACGCAGTCAACGGCCCATCGAGAATAAAGTTCGCTTATCGGGGTGAATTTATCGACCATGCATTCGGTGATATTACGCCGATGCAG
>JAHBAO020000248.1 GCA_018500065.2 Octadecabacter sp.
ATGGTACGACCAATACCGCCCCAAAGATTTTGGCCATGCGCGTTGGGGGTATCACGGGATGAACAGAGACCACAAAACCGCCAACCAGATTGACCGCCACCCGATCACGGGGGCACGGTTTGCGAACCCGTTGGAAATGCGCACGGTCAAGAACCAGAGTTTCCTTGGCTTGCTGAACCGTGAATGTAATTGCGTTGTAGTTGACTATGATGTTGCGCGGCTAACACCGACCGAGATGCTGCGTGAGATTGCGGATATTTTTGGGACAGACGCGAAGGCAGACATCGAAGTGACCGGCCATGTTGGGGCCAAGGGGCGCGGGACGAAGCGCGTTTCGGCAGATACCATTTCAGACGCGGATATGGCGTTTATTCGGGACAATCTGGACGCTGATCTTGAGGCGCGGCTTGGGTATAGCGACGTACTGAAGGGCTGACCTTACAGGGTTTTCACAAGTGCGATGAGGTTGGCGACGGCGGCGTCGCTCATCCTTACGGGGTAAATGCCCGCACCCCGCATGGGGGGGATGTCGTCACCGAATTCATCCGGAAAGTCTGCAACCGCCACGGTGTAATCAGCCTGTGATGCATTGGCGAAACCGGTGAAATCATCCATGCGCAAGCGTGCGGTTTGTAGTGTCCCCAGTTCAATGATGCGGGCCTGCGGGCCAGCGTAAAGCATGTTGGTGAAGCCAGCCCCGTGATAGGAAATCATGATGTCGGCGTCGCGCAATAGCCCGACTTGCGTGAGGGGGGCGTAGTCCTCAAAGTAGATTTTCTTGAAACCGTAGGGTTCCAGCAGCGCAAGAATTTCGTCTTCGTTTTCGATTGTGCGATCATGGCCGGGAGTGGCGCGTCGGCTGACCCAAAAGCGATCTGGAAGATGTTCAAATCGTTGATCCTCAATGCGTTTATGCGCCACTTCGCGCAATTTTTGCAATGAACGCGGATAGCTGTTGAGGATGATCAGCTTCATCAAGTTGGTGCCAATTTCACCTTTGGCAAGGGCTTGGTGATCGGGGATCAGGCCTTCGATCTTGTCCTCGTGTTGATAGAAATAAGAGGAATCGCTGTAATGGGCGATGATCGCGCGTTCAAACGTGGCGGGGGCTTGATGGACGTCTACTTTGTCGCGCAGTTCAGGGAAGATTGCTGCGATATGGGCGAGGACGAAGGCCGGCACGTCGCGGTCTTGGGCGACGATGATGATGCGGCCTGTGAAACCGTCCAGATCCGCGATGAGGGCGAGGACAGAGAAGGTTTCGCGCACAAAGTGGAAGTAGTTTTTCAGGTTTCGCGCTTCGATGACGAAATCGAGGCCCGCGATGTCGCCCTGCCAAAGTGGAAGTTCAGAAGGGTGCTGACTGGCCTGTGTGAAGAACGCGTTGAGTTCTTCGACGGATGCATCTTGGCCGCGCGCCTTTTTCGCGGCGCGCCCTGTTGTGCCAAGCAGCCGCGCACCCGCTGGCCCCGTCACCAACCATTTGCCGTTCACTGCAAGGTGGGTGTCGCGCACGGTAAGGTTTTCGACGACAACGGGCCGCACGTCGGTTTCTACTGCCGATGTGAACTGTTTGTCGCTTTGCTGGGCCGCCCATTCACGCGACCAACGCCGATTGATCCGCGGTTTGTCCGACAGGGTTATGGATTTGATCGTTCCACCACGCACCTTCGCCCAAGGCGCGGGCATCGGACCGAGGCGATGGATGCCCCCGTCACGGGAAGGCATCCAGTAAGCATCGGGTGCTGCGGTGTCGTAGGGCGCTAGGGCGTCCGACATTTTAGGCCCCTTCGATTTACCTCGCGAACTTCTTGTGCTTCATGCGCTTGGGTTCCATTGCGTCCGCGCCAAGGCGTTTTTTCTTGTCTTCTTCGTAGTCTTCAAAATTGCCTTGGAACCATTCGACGTGGGCTTCGCCCTCAAATGCGAGGATGTGGGTGCAGATGCGGTCGAGGAAGAAGCGGTCGTGGGAGATGACCACGGCGCAGCCTGCGAAGTCGACGAGGGCGTCTTCGAGCGCGCGCAGCGTTTCGACGTCCAGATCGTTGGTCGGCTCATCGAGGAGCAAGACGTTTCCGCCTGATTTCAACAGCTTGGCCATATGGACGCGGTTGCGTTCACCGCCCGACAGCACGCCGAGTTTCTTTTGCTGATCGCCGCCTTTGAAGTTGAATGCCGAGCAATAGGCGCGGGAGTTCATTTCCGCGTCACCAAGTTGAATGACCTCTGCGCCGCCGGTGATTTCTTCCCAGACGGAGTTGTTGGCATCCAGCGCATCACGGGACTGATCAACGTAGGACAGCTGCACCGTGTCGCCGTAGGTGACTGTGCCTGCGTCCGGTTCAAGTTGCCCAGTGAGCATGGAGAACAGCGTGGATTTACCCGCACCGTTGGGGCCAATCACGCCGACGATGCCGCCGGGTGGCAGGTCGAATGACAGGTTTTCAACGAGGAGTTTGTCACCCATCGCCTTGGTGAGGCCTTCGACTTCGATCACTTGCGAGCCGAGGCGTTGGCCGTTTGGAATAATGATCTGGGCGCGGCCCATTTTTTCGCGCTCGGACTGGTTGGCGAGGTCGTTATAGGCGCTGATACGGGCCTTGGATTTCGCTTGGCGGGCCTTGGCGCCTTGGCGCATCCATTCCAGTTCGCGTTCCAGCGTGCGCTGCTTGGATTTGTCGTCTTTGGCTTCTTTTTCAAGGCGTTTTGCCTTGGCTTCCAGCCAGCTGGAATAGTTGCCTTCGTGCGGGATGCCAGAGCCACGGTCGAGTTCAAGAATCCAGCCCGTAATCGCATCCAAGAAGTAGCGGTCGTGGGTAACGATCAGGATTGTGCCTTTGTAATCAATGAGGTGCTGTTGCAGCCACGCGATTGTTTCCGCGTCGAGGTGGTTGGTCGGTTCATCGAGTAGCAGCATGTCTGGCGCGTCGAGGAGGAGTTTGCACAGGGCGACGCGGCGCTTTTCACCACCAGAAAGCGTGGTGACGTCGGCGTCATCAGGGGGGCAGCGCAGGGCCTCCATTGAGACGTCAATTTGGGCGTCGAGGTCCCAGAGGTTCTGGGCGTCGATTTCGTCTTGCAGCTTTGCCATCTCGTCGGCTGTTTCATCCGAGTAGTTCATCGCCAGCTCGTTGTAGCGATCAAGGATGGCCTTTTTTGCCGCAACACCCAGCATGACGTTTTCACGCACAGAAAGGTTCGGGTCGAGTTCAGGTTCTTGTGGCAGGTAGCCAACAGTCGCGCCCTCGGCCGCCCATGCTTCGCCGCTGAATTCTTTGTCCTGGCCCGCCATAATCCGCATCAGTGTGGATTTACCTGTGCCGTTCACACCGACGACGCCGATTTTTACACCGGGAAGGAAGTTCAAGCGGATGTTTTCAAACACCTTTTTCCCGCCGGGGTAAGTTTTGGACACACCGTCCATGAAGTAGACATATTGATAGGCCGCCATGTGCGAGCTCCCCCGAAAAATGTGTATTTGTAGCGTGAATACGCGGGTGGGTGCGGTGGTGCAATGGGGGTTTGGGTTCGGGAGTTAAGGGACGTGGGCGTCAGCATAGAATTGCCTTTGGGGAAGCGGCTGCGTAAGGAAACACCATGCAACGTGATGGGATGCCATATGCCCCCGCCGGACAGGTAGTGGGATTGCTGGGAGGGTCGTTTGACCCTGCCCATGAGGGGCATGTCCATATCACTAAGGCGGCGCTTAAGCGGTTTGGGCTGGATCGTGTGTGGTGGTTGGTGAGCCCCGCTAACCCGCTAAAAACACGTGGCCCTGCGCCAATTGACGAACGGGTAGCGCGGGCGCAGGACGTGATGCAGCATCCGCGCGTTACGGTGACGGACATCGAAGCGCAGATGGGCACGCGGTTTACGGCCAAGACGATTGCCACCTTGCAAAGCCTTTATCCCGATGTGCGGTTCGTGTGGCTTATGGGGGCGGATAATCTGGCGCAGTTTCATTTGTGGCAGGATTGGCAGGACATAATGGAACGCGTGCCTGTTGGCGTTTTGGCGCGCCCCGGCGACCGGATTTCGGCGCGTCTGTCACGGGCGGCGCGGATTTACCGCGAGGAACGTTTGATCGGGCGTGCAGCGCGACTTTTGGGGCAGACAAACGCCCCGTGTTGGGCGTTTGCGAATTTGCCGATGTCGCAATCGTCATCGACCGCGATCCGCGCCACAGGGACTTGGGGCGCGGATGGTGTTAAAGATACGTCTAAGAAAAAGTAAGGTTTGAAATGTCTGTTAAGTTTTCCCGACGCGCGATGTTAGGCGGATTGTTGTCAACGGCCGCAGGATCGGCTTTGGCCGAGGGGCTGTTGTCGTCTTTGCGTCCGGTTGCGCGGTCCGGTGTTGCCGCGCCTAGTGTCGCGCATGTTGCGCTTGAAACCAGCCCGATCCCACGGATTGCGCCACGGGTGCGCGCCACGCTTGCGCAGATTGTTGCATCTGCTGATCTGGATGGAACTGTCGGAGTTGTGTTGAAGGATGCGCGCACCGGTGAGGTGATTGAGCAGATTGATGGCGATGTTGCCTTGCCGCCTGCCAGCGTGACGAAGGCGGTAACAGCGCTTTATGCATTGGATGTGCTGGGCGGGGCGTTTCGGTTTATCACGCGGTTAAGTGCGACTGGGCCGATTGAAGACGGTATTTTGCGTGGTGATTTGATTTTGGCGGGTGGGGGTGACCCGACACTGTCTGCAGATCATCTGGCTGAACTGGCTGAGTCGTTGAAGGCTGCGGGTGTAAGTGAGATCACAGGGAAGTTCCTGTGCTGGCGTGGTGCGCTGCCTTACGCCGAAGAAATCGAGCCCAGCCAGTTGGACCATTTGGGGTACAATCCCGCCGTCAGCGGGCTGAACTTGAACTACAACCGCGTGCATTTTGAATGGAAGCGGGTGAACGGGAATTGGCAAACCACGATGGACGCACGCACCGAAGACCGCGTGCCGCCTGTGAGTATGGCGCGGGTGCGCATTGTCGATCGCGGAGCGCCGGTTTTTGCCACGGA
>JAHBAO020000404.1 GCA_018500065.2 Octadecabacter sp.
AATTCCTTGGTGATGTCCCCGTTCACGTCATCAAAGCCGACGAAGAACGCCAGATCGCACTGGATGCCACGACACTGGGTGCCGTGTAATGGAGCGGCTCCTCGAGATCACGAACCTCTCACAGGAAAACTTCCTGATCCTCGCGGGCCTCACCATCCTTGCAGGAATCGTACGCGGTTTTTCCGGCTTTGCACTGTCGGCAATGGTCATGGCGACGGCGATTGTCATCCTACCCCCTGTTGAGTTGATCCCGATGCTGTGGTGGCTGGAAATGTCCGCCTCGCTTCTGATGATGAAGAACGGCTGGGCCGAAGCAGACCGCTCGATGACCTATGGCCTCGTGATTGCGGCCTTAATCGGTTGGCCAATCGGCCTTTGGCTGACGCTGTCCCTGCCTGTCGAAACCTCCAAGGCCCTCGCACTCAGCGTGATTGTCGTGCTGGCAGTCAGCCAATTGGCCAAGATCAAGCTGACGTTTCTGGCCAGCAAAGCAGGCCTTTATGGAACAGGCATTGTTGCGGGCATCGTCTCGGGCGTGGCGCACGTCGGCGGTATGGTCGTGGCGTTCTATGTCTTGGCGGCGAACCAACCTGCACGGGTGATGCGCGCCTCGCTTGTGCTCTACCTGTTCCTCGGCTCGGCGTCCTCGATGATCGTGCTTTTACTTTTCGGCGTCATGGATTTCTCCGGCGTTTCGCGCGGACTTGTTTTCGCATTGCCAACGATGCTCGGCGTCCTCCTTGGCCAACAACTCTTTACGGAACGCCTGTCCGCCTATTACCGTCCATTCTGTCTCATCCTGCTTATCGGTCTCGCCACGCTTGGCCTGATCCGCACCCAACTCGCCTGACCTTGAAAGGTATCTGAAATGCCCAAAGATCAACCGATCCTCGACACGTCACCAAAGATCTCAGACGAGGTCCGCAAAACCACGTGTTACATGTGCGCCTGCCGCTGCGGGATCAACGTGCACATGAAGGAAGGTAAGGTCGCCTATATCGAGGGCAACAAGGACCATCCGGTAAACCAGGGCGTGCTCTGCGCCAAAGGGTCAGCGGGCATCATGCAGGTCAACGCCCCATCGCGCCTGAAAGCCCCGCTAAAGCGCGTCGGCCCGCGCGGATCTGGCGAGTTCGAAGAAATTTCATGGGAAGAGGCGCTGACAATCGCAACAGATTGGCTGGCCCCCGTGCGCGAAGAAGACCCGTCTAAACTGGCGTTCTTCACAGGCCGCGATCAATCGCAATCTTTCACGTCCCTTTGGGCGCAGGGCTTTGGCACACCCAACTACGCCGCACATGGCGGCTTTTGTTCCGTAAACATGGCCGCCGCCGGCATCTACACGATGGGCGGCGCGTTCTGGGAATTTGGCCAGCCTGATTGGGAGCACACCAAGATGTTTGTTCTTTTCGGCGTCGCTGAAGACCACGACAGCAACCCGATCAAGATGGGCATTGGCAAGATCAAGGAACGTGGCGCGCGCATGATTGGCGTCAACCCGATCCGCACGGGCTATAACGCCGTGGCCGACGATTGGTTCGGCATCACCCCGGGCACAGATGGCCTACTCATCATGGCGCTCATCCATGAGCTGTTTAAGGCCGGCAAGCTGGACCTCGACTACCTCGCGCGCTTCACCAACGCGTCGTGCATCGTCAACGAAGACCCTGCCAGCGACGAAAACGGTCTGCTTCTGCGTGATGATGACGGCCAGCCACAGGTGATCGACAAGAACACAGGCCATCTAGCACCGTGGAATGGCCAAGGTGTTGAGCCTGATTTGCGCAGCACGCACCGCGCCGCTGGCGTCACCCATCGCCCCGTGTTCCACCATATGGCGGACCGCTTCCTTGATCCGCAATACGCACCCGACATGGTCGCCGAGGCCACTGGCATCTCCGCTGATCGCATCAAACAACTCGCCGCTGACATGGCGCATGTCGCCTTTGAAGAAGCGATTGAACTAGACCGCCCGTGGACCGACTTTCGCGGCAAAAAGCACGCCAAGATGATCGGCCGCCCCGTGTCCATGCATTCTATGCGCGGGATTTCTGCGCACTCGAACGGGTTCCAAACCTGCCGCGCGCTGCACACATTGCAAATCATCCTAGGTGCGGTGGAAACACCAGGCGGCATGCGTTTCAAGCCGCCCTACCCCAAACCCGCAACCGCCCATCCAAAACCCCACGGCAAAGTCACGCCGGGCGGCGCGCTGAACGGCCCGCACCTTGGCTATCCGCACGGTCCCGAAGACCTGATGCTAAAGGAAGATGGTTCCGCAATTCGCATCGACAAAGCCTACACATGGGAAAACCCGCTGTCGGCCCACGGCATGATGCACATGGTGATTTCGAACGCGCACGCAGGTGATCCCTACAAGATCGACACGCTATTTATGTATATGGCGAATATGTCGTGGAACTCTTCGATGAACTCGACCGGCGTTATGGAGATGCTGACCGACAAAGATGAAGAAACCGGCGAATACGTCATCCCGCGCATCATATACTCCGATGCGTATTCATCAGAAATGGTGGCCTTCGCCGACCTGATTCTGCCGGACACAACCTACCTTGAACGCCACGACTGTATCTCGCTGCTGGATCGCCCGATCTGCGAAGCCGATGCCGTCGCTGATGCCATTCGCTGGCCCGTGGTCGAACCTGATCGCGATGTGCGCGGTTTCCAATCGGTGCTGTGTGAACTTGGCGCACGCCTGAACCTGCCCGGATTCGTGAACGAAGACGGCAGCCAGAAGTTTGAGGACTACGCGGATTACATCACAAACCACATCCGCCGTCCGGGTATTGGCCCACTTGCAGGCTGGCGCATGGGCGAAAAAGGCACACAAGACGGGCGCGGTGACCCGAACGAAGGCCAGCTCGACAGCTACATCAAGAACGGCGGTTTCTGGCATTCAGAAGTGCCGAAAGACGCCGCTTATTACAAACCGTTCAACATGGGCTATCAGGACTGGGCCGTTAAAATGGGCTTTTTTGATAGCGTTCAGCCCTACATCTTTACCCCCTACGTCGAACCTTTGCGCCGTATGCAACTTGCCGCCGAAGGGCATGGCCGCGTGCAGCCACCCGACCATTTGCGCCAACAGGTCAAAGACACGATGGACCCGCTGCCGATCTGGTACGCGCCGCTGTCAGACAACCGCATCGACACCGAAGAATACAACGTCCACGCGCTCACCCAGCGGCCGATGGCAATGTACCACTCATGGGGCAGCCAGAACGCTTGGCTGCGCCAGCTTCATGGCCGCAATCCGCTGTATGTCCCGACTAAAATCTGGGAACAACACGGGTTTGAGGACGGCAGTTGGGCCAAGGTCACCTCCCCGTCTGGCGTCATCACTGTCCCCGTCATGCACATGGCCGCACTCAACGAAAACACCGTCTGGACATGGAACGCCATCGGCAAACGCAAAGGCGCGTGGGCGCTGGATGAAAAGGCACCCGAAGCAACCGAAGGGTTCCTCCTCAACCATCTGATCCACGAACTGCTGCCCGAACAGGCGGACGGCATGCGCTGGTCCAACTCGGATCCGATCACAGGCCAAGCCGCATGGTTTGATCTGCGCGTGAAGATCGAAAAGGTCGCTGCCCCAGCAGAGGCACAACCCATCACGCCAGCCCAAAAAGCCCCTGTCCCAAAAGGCCCATCAAAGCTGGCATGGAAGGTTGGCAAATGAGGAAAACACTCTTGCTTATCTTTGCTGCACTCACGCTGATGATCGGCTCTTTCATCTGGTTCGTCGCCACATGGGACGCCAGCAAAGAAGAACCCGTCAGTTCGATCCGACCCATACAAACAGGGGCCTTCACATGACCACACTCCCTACCTCAACGAGCCGTAAACTCGGCCTTGTGATCGACCTTGATACCTGTGTCGGGTGTCATGCATGCGTGATTTCTTGCAAAGGCTGGAACACCGAAAACTACGGCGCGCCCTTGTCGGACCAAGACCCCTACGGCGAAGACCCGACAGGGACGTTCCTCAACCGCGTGCACTCCTATGAAATCCAACCCAAGGAAGCGCCGGCACAGCTGGTCCACTTCCCGAAA
>JAHBAO020000010.1 GCA_018500065.2 Octadecabacter sp.
ACCGCGCTCACCGAAATATGCGCGTCCAAACCCTTTAAAGCCCTGAAAATCAACGCACGATGCGCCCACGGGCAGGCATAAGACACATACAAATGATAGCGCCCAGATGCCGCCTCAAACCCGCCTTCGCCAGACGGCCCCGCAGACCCATCCGCGGTGATCCAGTTGCGAAACGCCGCAGTCGTTCGCTTGAACGCGCCACCTGTGGATTTCGTATCGTACCAAACGTCATGCCATGTTCCGTCAACCAGCTGGCCCATCAGTCTCTCCTCGTTTTCTGTTGCGGCATACCTAGCGTCCACGCATCAATTCACCAATCAGCGTCATGGCGCAGCGTTCGTGCGTAAATGCACAAGTCGGTTTCACGCACCTGCCCGCCGCATACCTGATTGCAGCGGCCCCACGCGCGCGATACCTACACACCTGACGACGCCCGTTTGGGTCAGAGAGGTTGTTGCGCCAATGGTTGACCCAAAACGGGAACCCACCGCGCAAATCGTCCGCGCCGCAATTGTGGTTCTCTGATCTATGGGATCAATAGACGGAGACCACCATGCGCCTACCCCTTGCCCTTCTTATCACCCTCGCGGCTTCGCCTGCGTTTGCCCACATCGGCCACTTGGCTGACGTCGGCGGCCACGGTCACTGGATCGCACTGGGCGGCATCGCCATCGCAGCAGGAATTGCGCTCCTTGGTGGTCGCAAAAAGAAAGCCGCGGATCAGGTCGAAGACGAGTCCGAGGACCACGACAAAGAGGAAGCCCCAGCATGACCAACACCCTTAAAACGACCCCGCCCAAAACTGGCGTCATGATCTGCGGCCACGGCTCGCGCTCGCAATCCGCTGTCGATGAATTCGCGACACTGGCTGACAAACTCCCCGCCTATCTCCCTGACGATTGGCAAACCGAATACGGCTACCTTGAATTTGCCAACCCCGTCATCCGCGACGGCCTCGACAAACTTCGGACCAGCGGCTGCACCCGCATCCTCGCCGTTCCCGGCATGCTGTTCGCTGCGATGCATTCCAAAAATGACATCCCCACGGTCCTCAACACCTACGCCGCCAAACACGGTATCGAAATCTCCTACGGCCGCGAACTCGGCGTTGACCCGAAAATGATCGCCGCTGCCGCGGGTCGCATCAAAGACGCGATCACCACCGCCAACAAGGTCCAACACGTCGACCTCCACGACACCTGCCTGGTTGTCATCGGTCGTGGCGCATCCGACCCGGACGCAAACGGCAACGTCGCTAAAATCGCCCGCATGCTGCAAGAAGGCATCGGCTTTGGTTGGCTCGAGGTCGGCTACTCCGGCGTCACCTTCCCGCTGGTCGAACCTTGCCTGACCCACGCAGCACGCCTGGGCTACAAACGCATCATCGTTGCGCCCTACTTCCTGTTCTCCGGCATCCTGATCGACCGCATCTACGGCTTCACCGACCAAGTCGCCGCACAAAACCCCGACATCCAATTCGTCAAAGCCGGCTACTTGGGCGATCACCCAAAAGTGCTGGAAACCTTCGCCGAACGCATCATTGAACAGACGGGCAAGAACCCACCCCCCAACTGCGGCATCTGCGGCTACCGCGAACAAGTGCTGGCATTCGACAACGGGGACCACAAACACATCACACCAGACCAACGCAAACACCCCGCCTTCGCCGACACGCCACCGCCAACCTGCGTGCTCTGCAAATACCGCACCCAAGTCCTCGGCTTTGAATCCGAAGTCGGCGCCATCCAGGAATCCCACCACCACCATGTTGAGGGCCAAGGCGCCTCCGCCCCCGGCTCCAACGTGGCCGATTGCAAGCACTGCGACACCTTCTGTACTGGCATGTGCCGCCTGACGGCAACCCACGACCACCACCATCACCACGATCATGACCACGATCACCACCACGACCATGATCACCACCACGCGGTCTACCCGCATGCCGACCACCCCCACGGCCCGGAATCCGCCCGAAAGGCGAAAGCCTAATGTTTCTTTTGTTCAAAAATACCTCGGGGGGAGTCCGTAAGGACGGGGGGCTGGCCCCCCACTGCGCCCCGCAGGGAAACTGACATGCGCCCCTACGAAACCAACCCCTCTGCGATCTACGCGCAGTCCTTCGCAACCGTGCAGGCCGAGGCGCGCCTTGAGCGGTTCCCGACAATCCTGCACCCGATCATCACCCGCTTGATCCATTCCTGCGGCATGGTCGAAGTCGCCGATCGCTTGGCGTTTACGCCCGACGTCGTCTTCGCAGGCCACCACGCGCTCCAGTCCGGCGCGCCGATCCTGTGCGACTGCGAAATGGTCGGCGCGGGCATCATTCGCCGCTACCTGCCAAACGAAAATGACGTCATTGTCACCCTCAACGATCCGCGCACGCCGGACCACGCCAAGCACATCGAAAACACCCGCTCCGCCGCCGCCGTTGAATTCTGGGAACCCCACATTGAAGGCGCCATCGTCGCCATCGGCAACGCGCCAACAGCATTGTTTCACTTGCTTGATCTCATCGACCAAGGCTTCCCGAAACCCGCCGCCATCCTCGGTTTTCCCGTCGGCTTTGTCGGCGCGGCTGAATCCAAAGCCGAACTCGCCGCTAACCCGCGCGCGGTTGATTTCATCACGCTTCGGGGCCGCAAAGGCGGCTCCGCAATGGCCTCGGCTGCGGTCAATGCACTCGCCGCTGGCCTGCCGGAAATTAACAATGATTAACAGCAATCCAGCGCAAAACGTATGTACAGGATGTGTACAGGGTGTGTACGCCCTGTGTACGCTGTGCAGCGGGGGAAACCGGCATGGTTAACGCCCCCGCAAACGCGCCGTGGTTGCACATCGTCGGGATCGGCGAAGACGGCATGGACGGCCTCACTCCCGCTACCCGCGCGGTCGTTGAAGCCGCAGAAGTGATCGTCGGTGGTGACCGCCACCACACCCTGTCAGCCAACCCAGATGCAGAACGTATCGCGTGGCCGTCCCCCTTTGATGCGATGATCGAAACCCTTGAAAACCTTAAGGGAAAACGCGCCGTGGTCCTCGTGACGGGTGACCCGCTCTGGTTCTCCGTCGGCGCTCGTATTGGCCGCATGATTCCCGCCGATCAACTGGTTTACCACCCACAACTCAGCGCCTTTCAACTGGCAAGCGCGCGCATGGGCTGGTCACTTGCTGACGTTGAAACCCTCACGGTCCACGGTCGCCCCGTTGAGCAGATGATCGCCTTTATCCAACCAGATCAAAAGCTTATCGTTCTGACAACAGGCGCAGAAACCCCCGAACAAATCGCCAAATTCCTCACAGATCGCGGTTTTGGCACTTCAAAAATGACCGTTCTCGCCGCGATGGGTGGCGCGCGCGAAGAACGTTTTGACGGCACCGCGCACGACTGGAACCACACCGTCCCGGCCTTCAACACGCTCTGTATTGACTGTATCGCCGCCCCAGACGCGGCCCTTCTTCCCCGCGTTCCGGGCCTCGCTGACAGCCTGTTTGTCTCCGATGGTACCATGACCAAACAAGAAGTCCGCGCCGCG
>JAHBAO020000286.1 GCA_018500065.2 Octadecabacter sp.
CCGCCACAATAGCGACACGACGATGATCGAAACGACCACAGGCATAAAGTAGATTGCGCGGTAGATGTTGATCCCCCGCAGCCGCTGATTGATCAACAAGGCCAGCCCGAGCGCCAGCGCGCCCTGTACTGGCGCAACGACCAACACGAACATCAACGTGTTGCGCAATGATTTCCAGAACACCACATCAGTGGCCACAACAACCTTTGCAGTGTCACCGCTGTGCCAGCGGAACCACTCGCGCATACCATCGTATTGCGGGTAATCTGGGTTGTTGCGCGTGAACGTGCGCACACGCGGGTATTCGGGGTTGCCGTCATCGTCACGCACAACGGTGCCCGCATCGTCTGTTTCTGGTTCAATCGACAACACGCTGATCGACAGCAAGTTGCGATAGTTGTCCAGTCCCACAAATTCAGTCGGATTTGGCGAAATAAGCCGCTGATTGGTGAGCGATAGAAAAAAGGCGAAGAAGAAGGGCACCACGATAAACAGCGCCAACAATCCGAACCCCGGAAGGGCAAAGCCCCAGCCCGCACGGTTTGATGTTGTGAGTTTGGATGCCATTGTTTTCAGCCTCTACCAAAGGGTGCCGAGGCCCGCGATTGGGCCCCGGCAAGGGAGGTATGCTTAGTGGCCGTAGCCGCTGTTGCGCTCGATGTCTGTGTTGATCTCGTCAACTGCGGCATCCAGCGTATCGGCAACGTCTGCCCCGTTTGCGATGTCAGCCAGCGCCTTTTCAAAGACTTTCGCTGCGACCACGTAGCCGGGGGATACAGGCCGCACGAGAGCTTGGCCGTCGGACAACCCAAAGAACGGAGCCAATGCGCCACCATCGGCATAGTTTTCTGTCAAGCCAGCCGCTTCGGTCGTGGATGGAATCAGGCCGATGCCATCAGAAAACGCAGCCAGGTATTCATCCTGCAAGGCATGTTCAACAAAGGCCGCAACGCCTTCAGGGTGGGCACAGGTGCCAGAGGCCCCGAACTGCCACGAGCCAGCACCAATGACAGACCCGTTGCCGAAATCAGGCGCGGGCAGGAACACGACATCATCCACGCCGCCGTCCAGTGTCGCGACGCCAGCCCAGTTACCGTTCCACGAAAAGGCGTACTTGCCGTCAATGAAACCGGAATCGCGGTCTGCGGGATCTTGGCTCGTGCCAGGCGCATACCCTTCGGTGAACAATGACTGCCACCATTCGCCGAATTCCAACGCGGCATCGCCGTTGAGCGCACCTTCGGCCGTCAAGTAAGTTGAGCGGTCAACAATGTCGCCACCAAACGATTGCAAGAATGGGCTGAACGCATAAGGATACCACTCGCCCGTCCACGCCATGCCGGGATCAAATGCATATTCATAGTCGCCAGACGCTTTTGCCGCTTCCAGCGCTGCCATAAACTCGTCATCGGTCCAGGGCTCTGCCAATGTCGGTGTGCGCAGGCCAAGCGCGTCCAGTGTCGACTGACGCGAATAAAGCGCAACCGCGGCTTCCCACAGACCAGCAGAATAGATTTCGCCATCCCAACGTCCGATTGTGGAAGCGAGGTGCCCCTCAAGCGCCGCTTCGGAAATTGGCAGGGGCTGCATGTATCCCGCCCATGCCCAGTTCGGCATTACAGGACCATCAACGTCCAGAATACAAGGCAGATTGCCTGCAAGCGCTGCCGCGATAACGGAGTCATTGTAGCTGCCCTGCGGGAAGCTTTCGACACTGACTATCCAGTCGGATTGCGCCCCATTAAAGTCTGCAACGATGGAATTGAGGATATTGCTTTCTACCTCGTTACCGCCGCCATGATACCACATGGTCAATTCGGTTTGTGCCATGGCCATTCCGGCAAAACCGGTTGAGCCCAGCAGTGCCGCCGCAAGTGTTGTCTTCAGTTTCATTTGGTCGTCCTCCCTATTGACGATAGATTGATGATTGGGGTTGGTAGGTCTTTTACCGAATTGCCGGGGGTGACCGGGCCGCTGACCAAAATCGGTTCGGCGGGAGCCGTGCTGGTTCCGTTGATCATGCCCAACAGCAATTCAGTGGCGCGAATGCCGATTGCTGCATACGGTAGCTCGGCGGAGGTGAGCGTTGGATATAGCGTCTGGGTGATGAGTTTGTGATTGTCGTAGCCCGCAACGGACAAATCATCCGGCAATGACAGCCCACGACTACGCAGAATTCCATAGGCCCGCATCGCCATTCGATCATTGCCGAAACAAACAACTGTTGGCGGTTCGGGCAAAGCAAGAATGCGGTCCAACGCATCCCACAAGAGCTGTTCTTCTACCCCACTGTCGAGCGTATCAACATCCGCAGAAATCAAGAGCGAGGGGTCAAAGGCAATTCCGGCTTGCTCCAACGCGCCTCGGTATCCCTTCGTGCGCTCAATGGTGGCATCAAGGTGCGCGCTCAGCGTGATGTAAGCGATCCGGCGGTGTCCGCGCGCCAAAAGCGACTGCACGAGGCTGAATTGCCCCTGATAATCGTTGGGCAGCACGGACGGCGTGCCAGCCTCATCATAGCAATTCGCCAAAACCAGTTTCGTCGCGCCCGACACCGCCAAAGGCTCAATCTTGCGGTGATGGTCTGCGGCGTAGATGATGCCTTCGACCCGGTGTTCTTCAAACGTGCGGATCAGTTGCGGCACGCGGTCCATCTTGCCGCCCGTGTCCGCAATCAAAAGCGTCATCCGGCTGGCTTCGATCGCCTTTTGAATGCCTTGAACGATGAATAGATCCGGCAGGCCCGATGCCTCAGAGCGATTGGGCGTCAACGAAATCGCTCCCGTGATCAAACCAACCAGCCCCGACTTGTTTGAACGCATAACGCGGGCCGCTGTCGACGGGACATAACCAAGTTCGGAAATTGCCAGTTCAACTTTTTCCTTGGTGCTTTTCTTAACAGCTCCGTCACCGTTTATGACTCTGCTAACTGTTTTGGGAGACACGCCCGACACACGCGCAACATCATAAATCGTCGCCATAGATCAGTCCTCCCAAACCTGTGCGGGTTTACCAAAAGAATCGGTACATCCACAAATGACACCGATGTCATGACACCGATGTCATGCCCATGTCAAAGGAATTTTCGGATTGCGAAGTGTGGGTCTGGTCCAATGGTCTCAACCGCGCGCGCAAC
>JAHBAO020000417.1 GCA_018500065.2 Octadecabacter sp.
GCCCTACAATGCGCAAGCCTTTGTCCTTGGCCAGCTTTCCGGCCTGTTCTGGGTCCATGCCATCAAATAGATCGCGCGCAATATCAGTGCGAACCTCAACCCCGACGCAACCCAGCCTTGCCGCTAGTTCAAGGAAATCAACATAGCCCAAGTCCGGAGTCGTCATGTGGTTCAGCGCAAAATCCATTCTGATCCCCCTTTGCGGCGCTGCGTCTAGCTTGCGCGTGGACTGCGTCATACTTAGCTGATTTCGCTTTGGCTTCGCAACGACGCTACAGGTTAACCATCTTTGAATACACGGGCCACGTAATCCATCAACGGACGCGTCAGATAGTTGATCGGTGTGCGGTCCGCCGTTCTGATGAATGCCTCAACGGGCATGCCGGGGATTAGGGTCGTGCCAGCCGGAAGCCGCGCGAGTTCCCCATCGTTAAGCCGTATTTCAGCGCGAAAGTATGATGTGCGTGTCGCGCTGTCTGTAAACGCATCCGCCGATACCACACTGACCGTTCCCAAAAGTTCTGGCGTCGTGCGCTGATCAAGGGCGGAAAACCGAAGGCTGACTTGCTGGCCGATGGTCAACACATCAACATCGTTGGGCGAAACTTGGGTCGCGATCACCAGCGGGCGGTCTTGTGGCACAATATAAAGCAACGGGTCAGCGGGGCTGACCACCGCCCGCGTGCCGAAGACCGACAAGCCATAAACACGGCCACTGACAGGCGCGCGAATATCAAGCCGGTCAAGGCGGCGCAGGTTACTGGTGCGGCGTTCGCGTAGTTCCAATTCGTTGAATTGCAGATCACGTAGACGGGTGATGGCCTCTTCGCGCCGCGCGGTTTGCAAACCGAGGATTTCGATCTCAATTTCAGTGCTGCGTTCTTGCGCGCCACCGACGGACGCCGCTAACTCGCCGACCTGCCCTGCAAGGCGTGCTTTTTCGCGCTGAAGGTTCAGCACCACAGCTGCCTGCGCCAAGCCGCGATCAAGCAATGCCTGTTGGTTGGCAAGTTCTTCTTCGATGAGGCCAAGCTGCGTTTCAAGCGCGGCCTGTTGCGCCACGATCCCGCGCACTTGGCTGGCAATCTGATCCTTGCGGTTCAGCAGTTGTTCGGTGCGGCGCGCTTCGGTGTCGCGGCGTGCGTTGAACAGGTTTAGCTGCCCCGTTGTCAGGTCCGCGACACTGCCGTCCAACAGTGGATCAAAGTCCAGCGTTTCCGCACTGTCACGCTCTGCTTCGAACCGCGCACGACGGGCCAGAATTTCAAACAACTGCCCCTCAATAACGGACAGTTCTGCCTGCAAGTCTTGGGCATCAAGGCGCAGCATCACCTCGCCTTCGGTGACAACATCGCCTTCGTCCACCAGAATTTGCGTGATCTCGCCGCCGTCAAGGTGCTGCACGACTTGGCGGTTTTGGTCGACCTCAATCAAACCACTTGCGATGATGGCACCACTGATTTGCGCCGTCACAGCCCACGTGCCAAAACCACCAACCAGCACCAAAAGCGCCAAGACACCAATCATCAACGGGCGGCGGGCAGACCATTGCATTCTCATGTGACACCTGCGCCTTTGCCTTTGGTCTGATTGATCTGGGCACGGTTCGCGAGGATCTGCGATTTGACTTCTTCGGTCGGCCCGAACGCCTTAAGAAGACCGCCATCAAGATACATCAGCTTATCACATTGCTCGATTGCGGCGGGGCGATGGGCCATGACAAACACGCAGCGCCCTTCTTCGCGCATAAGCCGTATCGCGTTGTTCACCGCCACAGAGCCCTCGTTGTCGAGGTTTGAATTAGGCTCATCCAGCACCAGATACACCGGATCACCATACATCGCGCGGGCAAGGCCGACGCGCTGGACTTGCCCACCGGACAAGCGCCCGCCCGTGCTATCAACGACCGTGTCGTAGCCATCAGGAAGCTTTAGGATCATATCGTGGGCGGCAGCGCGTTTTGCCGCCTTGATAACTGCGCCGTCGTCAGGGCTAACAGACATGCGGGCAATGTTATCGCGGATCGACCCCTGCAACAGCATAACAGTCTGGGGTAAGTATCCGACATAGGTGCCAAGCACGTCCGGCTCGTATTGGTCCAGCGACGCGCCATCTAACCGGATCGTACCGCCAGCGGGCTGCCACAGCCCTGCAAGCGCGCGCGCAAGCGTCGATTTACCCGCCCCAGATGGCCCAATGACACCAACCGCCTCGCCAGGGTTTACCTTAAACGACACCATGCGCAGGCTGGCTTTGGTTTCACCGGGTGGCAGAATGGTCACCTGATCTGCAACGATCAACGCGTTCGGCACTGGCAATTCAGTACGGCGCTGCATCTGTGGCACCGCACCCAAAAGACGGGTCAGATTGATCCAACCAGCACGCCCCCGATTAAGAACAGGCCACTGGTTAACCAGCAATTCAACAGGCGCAAGCGCACGCCCCAAAAGGATAGACCCCGCAATCATCGCACCCGGTGTCAGTTCATTTTGCAACACCAGATAGGCGCCCATACCCAACATCGCAGATTGCAAAAACAACCGCATCGTTTTGGTAAGACTGCCAAAGCCCCCCGCAAGGTCCCCTGCCTTGATCGCCGCGCGCAACGATGTGTTGCGTAGCTCAATCCAGCGCTGAAATGCCGCCCCGCGCATCCCCAGCGCCTGAATGGTATCGGCATTGTCGCGCAGCTGTTGGCCCATGTTTTCGGCACGCAGCGTTGCGCCGTTCGCGTCTTCAAGCGGGCGCTTGGTGCTGATCTGGTTAATGGTCGCAATCGCCACAAGCAATGTGCCACCCGCAATCGCCAAATAGCCCAGATAGGCGTGAAAAATGAAAATGCCAAATAGGAAGATCGCCGTCCAAGGCAGGTCAAACTTCGCCAGCGCAACCGGAGAGGTAATAGAGTGCTGCACGGCTTGAAGATCACGCTGGGCCGTCGCGGCCTCGGCAGGTGCGCGACCGGACGCCTTGGCGCGCATGGATGCATTGAACACCCGCTCATCCAGATCGGTCTGAAACTGCGCCCCGACGCGGCCCATGATCCGCCCGCGCGCGTAATCCAGTATCCCCATCATCAGATACAAGAATGCGACCAACACAGACAGCGCCACCAAGGTTTCAAAAGAACGCGATCCTAGAACACTGCCATAAACGTTGAGCATATAAAGCGGCCCCGTCAGCATCAGCGCGTTCACAAAGCAGCTGAAAATCGCGACAAACCAGTATAATTTGCGCGATTTCTTTCGCACGCCCAAAAGCTCAGCTTGGCCCGCCTGAATTTCCGCGCGGGTTGAGTCTTGCAAGGTCATGAGAGGCGTTCGGCTTTCGTTAAGAGCCCCCCTAAAATCGATCAGTAAAGTTAAAAATCGGCAAACTTTTCGCAAAGAGCCGCGAAAGTTGGGGCACGCGGAGTATTGACATAAATGAACGTTCAGTCATTTATGTCGTCATGGCAGAAGAACACCGCACAAAACAAGTCATCCGGGCCGCTGCCCGCCAACAGTTCGCCGAACATGGCTACAATGCCGTGTCGATGCGCGAGATTGCGCAGGCTGTGGGCAAACAACCGGGCGGGATCTATAATCATTTCCCAAACAAACAATCGATCCTTGTTGATTTGATGCAGGAAAATCTGGTCCGCGCCTATGAGGCGGTCATCAGCCCGATCAAGGATACTGCCTCCCCTGTTCAACGCCTTGAGATGTTCGTGCGTGGCCACGTCCAGTACCATATCGAGAACCCTGACGATATTTTCATCGCCTATATGGAACTGCGCAGTCTGGAAGCAGAGGGTGCAGCGCATATCATGGCAGAACGCGACAAATATGAATCCGCCCTGCGCAACATCCTTAGGGATGGCCTGAGCGCGGACCAATTCAAACTGTCCGATCCAGCGATCCACGCAAGATCAATTCTATCAATGCTCGGCGGTGTGACGGTTTGGTTCCGCCAATCCGGTCCGCAATCCTCAACTCATGTGGCGGAATGTTATGTTCAGGCGGCGCTGCAAAGCGTGGCTGCGACGTATGTTGCGCAAAACGAAAGGCAATCTGATGTTTAACGGCTCGATGACATTTGACCTCGGCGAGGACGTAAATGCCCTGCGCGACATGGTGCACCGTTGGGCGCAAGACCGTGTCAAACCGCTGGCTGCGACCGCCGACAGTGACAACCTGTTCCCCGCCGCGCTGTGGACCGAAATGGGGGAACTTGGCCTGCTGGGGATCACTGTGCCCGAAGACCAAGGTGGTGCAGATATGGGCTATCTTGCCCATGTGGTCGCCGTTGAGGAAATCGCACGTGCGTCGGCGTCCATCTCGCTCAGCTACGGGGCGCATTCGAACCTTTGCGTAAACCAGATCAATTTGAACGGAACGGAGGCGCAAAAAGCGCGCTACCTGCCCGATCTTGTGTCCGGCAAAAGCGTTGGCGCGTTGGCCATGTCTGAAAGCGGAGCGGGTTCAGATGTCGTCGGCATGGCGCTGCGGGCCGAGAAAAAGAACGACCGTTTCGTGTTAAACGGCAGCAAATACTGGATCACAAATGGCGGTGAGGCCAATACGCTTGTGGTCTACGCAAAGACCGATCCTGATGCGGGTTCCAAGGGCATGACCGCGTTTCTGGTTGAGAAATCCATGCCGGGGTTCAGCCAGTCCACCCATTTCGACAAGCTGGGGATGCGCGGCTCAAACACCGTTGAACTGGTGTTTGATCAGGTCGAAGTGCCCTACGAGAACATTCTGGGCGAAGAAGGCCGCGGCGTGAATGTTCTGATGTCGGGGTTGGACTATGAACGGGTCGTGCTGTCCGGCATCGGCACCGGCATCATGGCCGCCTGTTTGGACGAAATCATGCCCTACATGCTGGAACGCAAGCAGTTCGGCAAACCCATCGGCTCCTTCCAACTCATGCAGGGCAAGATTGCTG
Organism: Octadecabacter sp.; assembly: GCA_018500065.2. GTDB lineage: Bacteria > Pseudomonadota > Alphaproteobacteria > Rhodobacterales > Rhodobacteraceae > Octadecabacter. The sequence goes on from JAHBAO020000417.1 coordinate 4,930, forward strand.
ATATGTACACGAAACTGAACTCGGCGCGGGCCTATGTCTACGAGGTCGCCAAGGCGTGCGACCGTGGCGATGTCACCCGCCAAGATGCCGCCGCCTGCGTGCTTTATGCGTCCGAGGAAGCGATGGTCGTAGCCCACCAAGCGGTGCAGGCAATGGGTGGTGCGGGCTTTATGAACGACGCCCCCGTTGCGCGCATATTCAGGGACGCCAAGTTGATGGAAATCGGCGCAGGTACCAGTGAAATCCGCAGAATGCTTGTGGGCCGTGAACTGATGGCGGCCATGCAGTAATGGCCGTTCTTCAGTCCCAAATATCACCGAACTCGCAAGCTTTTGCCGCTAATCTTGCGGCGCATACAGACAGCCTGGCCGAGATTGACGCCGCGGCTGCGCAGGCAATGCACGGCGGACCCGAAGCTTCGCGCGAACGACACATCGCGCGCGGAAAACTATTGCCGCGTGACCGGATCGCAGGGTTACTTGACCCCGGTTCCGCGTTTCTCGAGGTCGGATTGTTTGCGGCACTCGGGCTTCATGATGGAGCCTGTCCAGCGGCGGGTGCAATCGCAGGTATCGGTCAGGTGCAGGGTCGCGATGTGATGATCCTGTGCAATGATGCGACGGTCAAAGGCGGCACCTATTTCCCGATGACCGTCAAAAAACACCTGCGCGCCCAGGAAATTGCCGAGGAAAATCATCTGCCCTGCATCTACCTTGTGGATAGCGGCGGTGCGAACCTGCCCAATCAGGACGAAGTGTTTCCCGACCGCGACCATTTCGGGCGTATCTTTTACAATCAGGCCCGCATGTCGGCCAAAGGCATCGCACAAATCGCTGTCGTCATGGGGTCATGCACGGCCGGTGGTGCCTACGTCCCTGCGATGTCTGACGTGACGATCATCGTCAAAGAGCAAGGCACTATCTTTCTTGCGGGTCCCCCCTTGGTCCAAGCCGCCACAGGTGAAGTCGTGTCGGCCGAAGAGTTGGGCGGTGGCGATGCCCATACACGATTATCCGGCGTGGCCGATTACCTTGCCAATGACGACACCCATGCGCTTGCCTTGGCACGCGACGCGGTACGCAATCTAAACCGCCCTGCCCCCCATGCGATTGCGCTGCAAGCGCCCGAAGATCCCATCTATGATCCAGCGGAGATTTTGGGCGTCGTCCCTGCTGACCTGAAAACACCTTATGATATCCGCGAGGTGATCGCGCGGCTTGTGGACGGGTCGCGGTTTGATGAATTCAAGGCGCGCTACGGCACCACGCTGGTCTGTGGGTTTGCACATGTGATGGGCATTCCCGTGGGCATCATTGCCAACAACGGGGTGCTGTTCTCAGAAAGCGCGCTGAAGGGCGCCCATTTCGTGCAGCTGTGCACGCAACGCAAAATCCCGCTGGTGTTCTTGCAAAACATCACTGGCTTTATGGTCGGCAAATCCTATGAAAACGGCGGCATCGCAAAGGACGGCGCCAAACTGGTTACGGCCGTGGCCACGGCAGCGGTGCCTAAAGTCACCATGCTGGTCGGCGGATCGTTCGGCGCGGGCAACTACGGCATGTGCGGGCGCGCCTATTCGCCCCGGTTCTTGTGGAGCTGGCCCAACAGCCGCATTGGCGTGATGGGCGGCGAACAGGCGGCAGGCGTTTTGGCGACCGTGAAACGCGCCGCGATTGAGCGCAAAGGTGGTGCGTGGTCGAAGGACGAAGAAGCTGCATTCAAGCAACCGACAATTGATATGTTCACGCAGCAATCCCATCCGCTTTATGCTTCGGCGCGGCTTTGGGATGACGGGATCATCGACCCACGCCAGTCGCGTGATGTGCTGGCGCTGTCACTGCGCGCCGCATTGCATGCCCCAATAGAGGACACGCACGTCGGCGTGTTTCGGATGTAAAAATGGGTATTTTCAACAAGATACTGATCGCAAACCGCGGCGAAATTGCCTGCCGCGTGATGGCCACTGCAAAGCGGTTGGGCATAAAAACCGTCGCCGTATATTCCGACGCAGATGCGCGCGCAAAACACGTGGAAATGGCGGACGAAGCGGTGCGTATCGGACCTGCGGATGTGGCGCAAAGCTATCTGTTGGGCGACATCATCATCCAAGCCGCGTTGGACACGGGCGCAGACGCAATCCACCCCGGCTATGGGTTCTTGTCAGAAAACCCAGATTTTGTTGACGCGGTTGTGGCGGCGGGCCTTACGTTTATCGGCCCTTCCGCTGACGCCATTCGCGCAATGGGTCTGAAAGACGCAGCTAAGGCACTCATGATCAAGGCCGGCGTTCCCGTCGTTCCAGGCTATCACGGAAGCGACCAAGACGCGGGTTTTCTGGCAGAGGAAGCCCGCAAAATTGGCTATCCGGTGCTCATCAAGGCGCGCGCAGGCGGTGGCGGCAAAGGCATGCGGCTGGTCGAAGACCCCGCCGATTTCGCCGATGCTTTGTCGGCTGCACAGCGCGAAGGTCAGGCGAGTTTTGGCGACCCTGTTTGCCTGATCGAAAAGTACATCTCGAAACCACGCCACATCGAAGTGCAGGTCTTTGGCGATGCGCATGGCAATGTCGTGCACCTGTTCGAGCGGGATTGTTCGCTGCAGCGGCGCCACCAAAAGGTGATCGAAGAAGCCCCTGCCCCTGATATGCCCCAAGACGTGCGCGACGCGATGGGCAAGGCCGCTGTAGAGGCGGCTAAGGCTGTTGGTTACCAGAACGCGGGCACCGTGGAATTCATCGTTGATGGTTCGGGGCCGCTGCGGGTCGATGGATTTTGGTTCATGGAAATGAACACACGGCTGCAGGTCGAACATCCGGTATCGGAAGCCATCACGGGCATAGATTTCGTGGAATTGCAGTTGCATGTCGCGTCAGGCGATCCCCTGCCCTTTGTGCAAGACGACTTGGCAATCGACGGTTGGGCAATGGAAGCCCGCGTTTACGCCGAAGACGCAAGCCGCGGATTTTTGCCCGCCATCGGAACCCTGCACCACTTGCAGTTTCCAAAAGGGTCCGCCTTCGCAAATGGATCGGTGCGGATCGACAGTGGCGTGACGCAAGGCGACGAGATTAGCCCGTGGTATGACCCAATGATCGCCAAGATCATTGTCCACGCGGCCACCCGCGACGCTGCGCGTAGTTTGCTGATTGCGGCGCTCGAACGGACCCAGCTTGTGGGCTGCGTCACGAACGTCGAATTCTTGACAGCACTGGCCCGCAACACGCGGTTTGCAAGTGGTGATGTGGATACCGGCCTCATTGCGCAGGATATGGGTGCTTTGGTCAGGACAGACGGCCCCAGTGAACTGTCGATTGCCCTTGGGGCAATTGCCGCAGGTGGGCTGTTGCCCGAGACCACGCAGGACCCTTGGTCGAAACTGGCAGGCTGGCGTCAATGGGGCGCGGCCGAGCATATCGTTAAAATACAGAACCAAGGCGATGAAACCCAAATGCGCGTGGCCCTTCATGGTGCAGGCCAGTTTACGGTAGGTGATCTGAATTTGACGTTGGCACCCACCGCCGACGCTTGGCGCGTTCAGACACAAGATCAGCAACGCAATGTGCAGATCGCGATCTTGCACGACACAGTCAGTGTCTTTGAGGGCGGGCGCGTCGACAGCTTTGGGCTGATTGATCCGCTTGCACAAACCAATGCCCAAGGGGATGGCGGCGATGGTGTTGTCGCCCCCATGCCCGGTCTGGTGCGGCAGGTTTTCGTTTCCAAAGGCGATAACGTCACCCGTGGCGACGATCTGATGATCCTTGAAGCGATGAAGATGGAGCACCGTCTGACCGCCCCGCGTGACGGGGTGGTTGAAGAGGTCCTTTGCAGTGAAGGCAGCCAAGTCAGCGATGGGGAAATGTTGCTCCAGCTTAGCGAGATCGAGCCGTCTGATGCGTGATCCTGTGACCATCTTCGAGGTCGGCCCGCGCGACGGGTTGCAAAACGAACCGACCCAAATCAGCACAGCCGACAAAATCCGGC
>JAHBAO020000166.1 GCA_018500065.2 Octadecabacter sp.
GAAATTGCACCCGTTCGGGCGTTCATGGGGCAGTGGAAAATTGCCCGGAATGGCGACCAAGGGGCGCGCGTTCTTGTCTGCACCGGGCAGCGGGATCGAGCGGAACAGCGCCTGTGTATAGGGGTGCTGCATGTTATCGAACACGCCTTCAATGGTGCCGCGTTCAACCGCTTCGCCGGAATACATCACGCAAATCCGGTCACAAGTTTCTAGTACCAGGCCAAGATTGTGACTGATGAACAGCATGGATGTGCCGTACTTCTTGCCAAGGTCTTTGACGAGCTCAACAACCGCCGCTTCAACCGTCACATCAAGCGCAGTTGTCGGTTCATCCAAGATCAACAACGACGGCTTGGACATCAACGCCATCGCGATCACGATACGCTGTTGTTGCCCGCCTGACAGCTGATGCGGAAACGAGTTCAGCATGCGTTTGGGGTCAGGCAGTTTCACGTCTGTGACCACTTCCAGCGCGCGCGCGTAGGCTTCTTCCTTTGACACACCTTCGTGGATCATCGGCACTTCCATGAGCTGCTTGCCGATACGCATTGCAGGGTTCAGGGACGCCATTGGTTCTTGATAGATCATCGCGATTTCGGACCCGCGAATGTCGCGCAATTCCTCGCGCGTCATGGTGTTCATTTCACGGCCTTTGAACTTGATCGAGCCGCCAACGATGCGTCCGTTCACGCCAAGGTCTTGCATGACCCCAAGTGCCACAGTGGATTTACCGCAACCAGATTCCCCGACAATCCCAAGCGCTTCGCCCGGTTGCAGAGAGGCCGAGAAGTTCATCACCGCAGGGATTTCCCTCAGCCGTGTGAAAAAGCTGATCGACAAGCGGTCGATTTCAAGGATGGGGCCGTCGTAAGATTGATTGTCCATTGGCTTAATCCTTCAGGCTTTCTTCACGCAGACCATCTGCGAGAAGGTTGAGGCCGAGTACGAGTGACAGCAAAGCCATCGCAGGCGGCAGGGCGGGGTGGGCGTAGATCAACAACAGCTTGCGCCCTTCGTTGATCGTGGACCCCCAGTCAGGGCTTTCTGGTGGCAGACCAAGGCCAAAGAAGCCCAAAGTTCCCAGAAGGATCGTCGTGTAGCCAATGCGCAGACAGAAATCGACGATCAGCGGGCCACGTGCGTTGGGCAGGATTTCCCACAGTATGATGTACCATGTGCCTTCGCCGCGGGTTTGTGCGGCTGCCACGTAGTCGCGGGTCTTGATGTCGAGTGCTAACCCGCGCACGATACGAAACACTGTCGGCGAGTTCACAAAAACCACGGACACAAAAACCACCAAGATGCCCGAGTTGATTGAAAACAGATCAAGCGATGCTGGCCAGATATGCAGTGGTGAGTTTGGTTCGCTGATCGCGCTGAGGTAGATGATGGCCAGCGGGATCAAGGTAAGCGCAAGGTAAATCGTGTTTTTGGACCCTTGAGTTCTGTAGCGGCTGTTGATCAGCACGCCAAAGAAGATCAACGGAAAGACGAACAAAAACGCCGCCATATAGTTCGGCAGACCCGTTTCCACGATTTCTGGTGTGACCAGCAGGTAGAACAACAAGATCACCGGGAATGCGAGGATCAGGTTGGCGAGGAACGACAACAGCGTGTCCAGTTTGCCGCCATAGTATCCAGCAGGCAGGCCCAGCGTAATGCCGACCATGAACGCAAACACGGTCGCCAAAGGTGCGATGATCATCACGATGACCGATCCGTGAACCATGCGGCTAAAGATATCGCGGGCAAGGTTGTCGCCGCCCAATAGATAATGCGGGAAGAAATTCGCGTCTTGGCCCTCTGGCACCGCAATTCCGGGGACTTTGTTTTTCAAACCCGAGATTTGCTGCAAAGGATCATGTGTCGCGATCATGTCGAACACGCCCACAAAGATCGACGTGAACACCCAGAACATCACCAGCGCAAAGCCGATCATACCGATGGTTGAATCAAACAATTTACCGTAAAGTCCGAGCTTGCGTTTGAACGTGATCGACACGGCAAAGGTCACGATCAGCGCGATCCAAACAGGCAAGAAGCGTTTGATGACCTCACCCAAGATACCGGCTTTGCCATAAGGCATGAACCAAGAGATCACGAGGATTGCCGCAAGTATGAACACGATAAGAAGGAATATCTGACCGTTCAGGCGTTCAAGTTGCCCAAGCAGCCCGCCGCGCGATTGTAGCGTGCCGTCGGCGTTGGATTGCAGTTTCACCTCGGGGGCAAAGAAGCCCATGATGAGTTGCAAAATGACGCCCGCCAAAAACACCGCAGCGGCGATGACAAGGGCGGGGATGAGGGTGCTCCCGAAGGAGCCTGTCCAGGAAAGTTCTTCCATTGATCGGCTCCTTAAGAAATGCGAATGCGTGGGTTTAGGAAGACGTAGCCGATGTCTGAGATCAGCTGCGTGGTCAGCACCACGATGACGGAGATAACCGAAACGCCAAGCAGCATTTCGATGTCGTTGTTTGACGCGGCGCGGACCAGTTCCCAACCAAAGCCCTTGTAGTTGAACAGGGTCTCGACGATCACAACGCCGTTCAGCAGCCACGGCACCTGCAACATGATGACCGTAAAGGGTGCAATAAGTGCGTTACGCAGGGCATGTTTCATGACGATGTTTGGAAAGCTCACGCCCTTAAGGCGCGCGGTACGCACGTATTGCGCCGTCATCACTTCGGTCATGGACGCGCGGGTCATCCGGGCGATGTAGCCCATCCCATAAAGCGCGATTGTTATGACGGGCAGAAAGAAGTTGTTGAATGTAATGTCGTCCATCGCGCTGGTCGCGGTGCCTTTGAAGTACTGCATGCCAAACAGCGGCGTCGCGAAGAGGGCGATCAGGATAACACCGGACACATATTCAGGTGTGGCGGTGGCCACAATCGAGACTGTGGACAGCGATCTGTCCGTCCTCGAGCCTTCGCGCATGCCCGCGAGCACGCCAATAATCAACGCACCGGGGACCATGACAATCATCACCCAGAACATCAATTTACCGGTATTGCCGAGGCGGACCGGTAATACGTTTGAAACTTCGTCTTTGGCGACGGTTGAAAAGCCCCAATCGCCTTGGATAATGCCACAAAACCGCGGGGTGTTTTCTGTTGGCGCGACGTTGCCTTCGCACTTGGCGCGGGTTTCACCGTCTGATCCGTCAATGACATAGCCCGGCAATACCCCAAGCCATTGTCCGTATTTTGTGGGAAGGGACTGTGTGTAGCCGCGATTGTCTAGGAAGCTGGTGACAGCCTCATCAGACATGCGAAAGTTGCCTTGCGTTTTCGCCAGCACTTCAAGCTTTGGATAAAGGTTGGTGAGCCAGAAAACGATAAACGTCAGGCAGAGAGCCGTGAGGAGCATGACCCCCAAGCGGCGCAGAATAAACAGTCCCATGTCGTACCCCTGTTGGGTTTGCCGCGCAGTTTTGGCGCGATCTTTTTTGGTCGTTCGAAACGTGTCGAAAAAGGGCCGCTCCGAAGGGGAGCGGCCCAATTGTCATGTCGCTTAAGCTGCGATACCGATCTTGTAGATCTGTGGCAGATACGCGATGTGCATATCCCAGCCCACAAATCCCGGCTTGGAGTGACGGTAGATTTCGCGCCAGTAGGGTTGGATCGTCACAGCTTCGTCCGTAAGGATCTGCTGGATCTTCGCCATCACTTCACGGCGTGCATCGGCATCCGCGATAGAGTTTGCTTCGTCCAACAACGTGTCGAATTCTTCGTTGGAGAATGCGAACTCGTTCCATGCTTCGCCGGAGCGATAGGCAAGGCCAAGAACCTGTGTGCCCAGTGGACGGTGGTTCCAGTTGGTTGATGAGAACGGATACTTCGTCCAGTCGTTCCAGAACGTGGAGCCCGGAATGATTGTCCGCTTCACGTTGAAGCCCGCGTCACGCAACTGCGCGGCAACCGCATCAGTTGTGTTCTTGCGCCAGTCATCGTCGATGGAAGAAATTTCCATCTCGAAATCCTGCATGCCAGCTTCGGTCAGCAAGGCAAGTGCGCCTTCTGGATCGTAAGCCGTGGCCGCAACGTCAGCCCATTCAGGGTGCATCGGACCCACGTGCTGGTTGCGCGCGACGACACCTTGGTTGGCATAACCAAGCTCAAGGCAGACTTCGTTGTTCACAGCCATTGCAATCGCTTTGCGGACGCGCACGTCTGCATAAGGTGTCATGCCATCGACTTCTGCGGCTTGGTTTGGGCGGATCACGATGGTCGCAGCCGAGGCAATCGCGGACCGCTCAAAGCCGATACCTTCGAACACTTCAACGAAGTCGCCAACCGTTTCGTATGTCATGTCGACTTCGTCAGCGGCAGCCGCTGCTACCCATGCAGATGGGTCTGTGCCGTAATCGATGTATTCGATACGATCGAGGTAAGCGCCTTTGCCTTCGGCGTAGCCCCACCACTCGTGGCCTTCGTTACGAACGAGGACCGCTTTAACGCCAACTTCGTTGGATTCGATGGTGTATGGGCCTGTGCCGACTGGTGTGTTGGCAGGGTTCTCACGGTCGATTGACCCGTGATAAACAGCCGCCGGATAGTCGGACATGCCAGCAATCAGCGTAATATCGGAGATCGGCAGGTTCAGCTGAACTGTGTTCGCGTCCACGACAACGATACTACCCTCGATTGCTTCGCCTGTGTCAGCATCAACAAGTGCTGAGAAACGACCGGCCATTGAATTACCTTCAGCGTTCTTGTCACACCAATCGGTAATCACGCGCGCCACGTCTTCGGCTGTGAAGTCGTCGCCGTTGTTCCACTTGACGCCTTCACGGACGCTCAATGTGTAAACAGTCGCGTCCTCGTTCACTTCCCAGCCGGACAGCAACATCGGCTCGAACGAACCGTCTGAGTTATATTCTACGAGGTATTCAAGCCAACCCGCAGTGACGAACGCCATTTGCGTCCAGTCAAATGCCCGTGGGTCTTTCAATGCGCGCACTTCCATCTGCATGCGCATTGTGCCGCCCTGTTGGGCGTGGCCCGCAGCTGCTGCTGGCTGTTCAAGTCCAAGCAGGCCGTAAGCTGCTGCGGATGTAACGCCAAGCGCTGTTGTGCGCGTCATGAATTCACGGCGGCTCAGCTTGCC
>JAHBAO020000285.1 GCA_018500065.2 Octadecabacter sp.
GCGATGCCCTGACCAAGCGGGCCGGTCGTTGTCTCAATACCTTCCATGTGGCCGTACTCAGGGTGGCCCGCGGTGCGTGCGCCCCATTGGCGGAAGTCCTTAAGCTGTTGAAGCGTTGCTTGCTCGTACCCGGTTAGGTGCAGCAGCGCATAGAGCAGCATAGAGCCGTGGCCCGCGGACAGGATGAAACGGTCGCGATCCGGCCAGTTCGGGGCTTTGGGGTCAAAGCACAGGTGCTTTTCGTAAAGAACGGTCGCAACATCGGCCATGCCCATCGGCATGCCAGAGTGACCGGAATTGGCGGCGGCAACGCCGTCAAGCGCGAGGGTGCGGATCGCGGCGGCGCGCATCCAGTGCTCGGGGTGGGCTTTACGTAGGGCTTGGATGTCCATGAGCGCGGTCCTTTGGGCTGCAATGTTTGGCGTTGGGCAGGTCATAACAGGGCGGCCCCTAAGTTCAAGGCGACACTGCATTTGCATGAAGGCTGTAACGTAGCATTCTGAATTCGCGTAGTTTTCAGCGTTTGCTGCCTTGGGCTGCATGGCTTAGGCTTTGGTTAACCGGGCGCGATTCGAAAAGCAAAGCCCATAGATGGCGGCTGTTGGGGGTGATCTGTGTGATCGTCCCAACGCTGGAAAGGACAGGCAGATGAGCGAACTTCCCGAACTTGAAACCCGAATTATGGCCGCGTTGGAGCGGATCAAAGCGGGGACAGCGACGCAAAGCGCGCCAACTGAGGCGAGCGATGTGAATGCCAGCGCACTTGAAGCGCAAGTGACCGCGCTGACAGTGAAGCTTGATGAAGAGCAGACGACCAACGCCCAGCTTGAAGAGCGCGTGAAGCTGCTGAAGGAACGTCAGGACGGTAAATTGGCCGAACTGGAAAGCAATGTGGACGCAGGGCGGGCGCGGTCTTCGCGAATGGATCGCGAACTGCAACGCCTGCGCCAAGTGAACGCCGAATTGCGCGACATTAATGGCCAGTTGCGCGAAGCGCTGTCGGAAGGGGTGAGCGAGCCGCATTTGGTGAACAAAGCCATGCTTGCCGAGCTCGAAGCACTGCGCGCCACCCGCGCGGCAGACGCCGCCGAGATGGACGCGATTTTGGAAGAACTGACACCGATCATTGAACGGGAGGCCGCAGATGCCACAGGTTGAGATCACAATCGGAGGCCGTAGTTTTGAGGTCGCGTGCCAAGAGGGTGAAGAACAGTTTTTGATGACGGCCGCAGCCATGCTGGACGTCGAAGCATCGTCCTTGTCGACCCAAGTGGGGCGGATGCCGGAAAGCCGCATGTTGTTGATGGCGGGTCTGCTGCTGGCGGACCGCACGGCAGGGCTTGAAGACAAAGTGCGGATTGCAGAGGGCAAGCTGGCGCAGGTTCAAGCACAGCTGGAATCCGCTGGATCGCAAAGCAGCGTGGAACGCGTAGAGGTTCCGGTGATTCCTGTGGAAGTCATTGATACAATGACAGAAATTGCAGCGCGCGCCGAAGCGATCGCGGATGATGTGGAAAGCCGCGCCGCGGGCTAAGCGCAAATCTTTTGAAAAAGATTTATGGGCAAATCCTGTCGTAGGATTTGCCCGTTTTTCGTTTAGCCGCGTTTTATTTAACCGTTTGCTTCGCGAATTTTGTCTGCGGCTTCTTTGTCGTAAGTCACGCCGTTCTCAGTGAACAACGTATCCAGCTCACCGGACAGGGTCATTTCGGTGATGATGTCACAGCCGCCGACGAATTCGCCTTTGACGTAAAGCTGCGGGATGGTCGGCCAGTCGGAATAATCCTTGATGCCTTGGCGAATTTCTTCGTCAGCCAGCACGTTCACATCGGCGAATTCAACGCCCATGAAATTCAACACACCCGCCACGCGGGAGGAAAACCCACACTGCGGCATGGATTTCGTGCCTTTCATGAACAGCACCACATCGTTGGCAGTGACGGTTTCTTTGATCTGTGTTTCAGCGGTCATTTGGTTCAGTCCTTCTTACGGGCAATATTCTGATTGGCGTTTGTGATGTCGAGTTCTTCCATCCCCGTATATCCCTTGAGGGTGTTCGGGTCGGGCTTCATTTGGCTGAGCGGGCGGCGGTGGCGGTTGGCGAGCCAGTCGTCGGCCAGTATCCCCATCACGAGGACCAGCCCGGCGACTGTTAGCCAGCCTAGCATTACTCAGGGGCCTTGGTCGTCAGCGCCAGTGCGTGCAGGTCGCCGTTGCTACCGTCCATTTTGCCTTTCAAGGCGGCATAGACCGCGCGTTGTTGTTGCACGCGGTTTTTCCCTTTGAAACTGACGTCGATCACTTCAGCGGCGAAATGCGCGCCGTCGTCACCTTGCACGGTGATCTGTGCGTCGGGAAAGGCATCGCGCAAAAGCGTTTCGATTTCAGGGGCAGAGATGGGCATAATTAAATCCTTTGGCTTACCTAGAACCTAGGACGCAGGTACGCTGCGTTCAAGGGTCAGGCCTGTTGTGACGGGGCCCTCCGGGGGGAGTTTTGGGCCAAGATGAAGCCGTTTAAGCGAAAGCATCACCGAAAGTGGCGCGGAACGTCGCCGCGAGGTCCGCAAGCGGGGCGCTAAAGCCACCCATTGTCACCTGATCGCCACCGAATTTACCAACGGTCTGGATCGGAACGCCGGCTTTACCAGCTTCGATCATCAGGTGTTCGGCTTTATCAAAGCTACAGGCGATGAGGTAACGCGCTTGGTCTTCGCCAAACAGTTCTGCTGTGTCTTCGCTGTCAAGCTGGATGCCAGTTTCGGCTGTTTCCGCCATCTCAAACGCCGCCAAAGCAAGGCCACCGTCGGCAAGGTCGGTACAGGCGTCGATCCATTCGGCGTTGGCGCGGATGAAGTCGCCGTTCAGCTTTTCTGCTGCAAGGTCGACGTTTGGTGCATCACCGTCTTCACGGTTGAAGACTTCTGCGAGAAGGGCGGACTGGCCGAGGTGTGTGCCAGTTTCGCCGACCATCAACAGAACGTGGCCTTCACGAGCGGTTCCTGCGATCAGGTCGTCCGCGTTTTTCAACAGGCCAACCGCGCCGATTGTTGGTGTCGGCAGGATGCCAGTGCCGTCGGTTTCGTTGTACAGTGACACGTTGCCGGACACGATGGGCATATCAAGTGCGATGCATGCCGCGCCGATGCCTTTGATTGCGCCAACGAATTGACCCATGATTTCGGGCTTTTCAGGGTTGCCGAAGTTCATGTTGTCCGTTGTCGCCAAAGGCGTGGCACCCACGGCTGTGAGGTTGCGGTAAGCTTCTGCCACGGCCTGCGCACCGCCCATTTCGGGGTTCGCTTTGACGTAGCGGGGGGTCACATCGGACGTGAATGCCAGCGCTTTGTCGGTGCCGTGTACACGCACAACGCCAGCGCCAAGCCCGGGTGCGCGGACTGTGTCGGCCATAACTTGGCTGTCGTATTGTTCATACACCCACTGTTTGCCCGCGTAGTTCGGCGCGGTGAGGAGGGCTTTGAGGCCGTCGATTGGGTCGATGTTTGGCACGTCGGCAAGAGGTTCAGCCGCAGGGGTTTCCACCCAAGGGCGGTCATATTCTGGCGCGGAACCGGACAGCGTTGCCAGCGGCAGGTCGGCTTTCACTTCGCCGTTGTGCAACACCAAGAAGCGGTCCTCGGCGATGGTTTCGCCGACGATTGCAAAGTCGAGATCCCATTTGGTGAACACGGCGCGGGCTTCGGCTTCAAGCTCAGGTTTCAGAACCATCAACA
>JAHBAO020000074.1 GCA_018500065.2 Octadecabacter sp.
CGCCGGCCATCAAACGCCAATGTCGCCGTGGAAGATACCACAGGGATCAGCCCGCGCTTTTCACCGAACTGACTTTCCATACCCCAAATCGCCGCGACGATATGGGCGTCAACGCCGTACCGCGCCTCAATCGCGTCCAGCGTGCTGCCATACCGCGTCAACGCCGTACGCCCTTTGCTCAGCCGCTCATCAGACGTCGCGATTGATAGATATTCTTCCAAGGTGCGTCGCGTCTGAATTTGCGAACCATCGCGCATTACAACCCCGGGCAGATATCCCGCTTGCGCAAATGCCGCATCAAACGTGGTCGATGAAATCCCCGCATTGCTCGCACGGGGTTTAAACCGCGCCACCCAATTGGCAAAATCAGCGTTTGCAACAGGTCGCAAATCCGCGGGCAATCCCTCGCTGCTTACCGGTTGCGCGGTCGGTGCATTGCCCACACAAGCGGTGATGCTCAACGTAGCAGCCGCAGCGATAAAGTGGCGTCTATCCATACTCATACGCGATGAGGATAGTCAGGTTGTGCCAAAAGGAAAGGCACCATGACACGCCATTCCACAGACGTGCCGATTGCCGCCGAAAACTTATAAGAACTCGAAATTTGCGCTATTGGCTAAACTTTGTAAGATGATGCGAACTAACTGGAAATCCTTCAATCGCATCTTCAAGCTCCCATATCGACAAGATCGCGCAAGCGGTCCAATCCGGAGCAGCCGGCGCGCGCTCGCGTCTCGCGGCGTCTTGGTTCCGCTTAATGGTCAAACACGGGCTTGATCCGGGGCAGCACCGCACGCCAGAATACTTATCTGCCACAAGCAACATTCCGATAATCTGGCGATCCCGGGAGGACTCGAACCCCCAACCCCCTGATTAGAAGTCAGGTGCTCTATCCAGTTGAGCTACGGGACCGCTCGTGCCCTTCTAGCGGGCAGCTGGGCCAAACTTCAAGCGTTGCGTTTAGTGCGTCCACGCTCCACGGCGGTTCGTTGCAAAGTTTTCTGCATAGCCATTGGCGCGAATGTTTGCGCGGCGCTTCTTAGGTTCTTGCACAGAGGCATCAATACCATTGGCCGCGGCGTAGTCCACTGCGGCGTCTTTGGTCTCAAACGACATCTTCACCTGCGTCTGCGTATCACTTGAGGACGTCCAGCCCATCAACGGATCAACATCACGCGCGGAGGTTTGTGCAAATTCCAAAACCCAATGCTTGGTCTTGGCAGTGCCTGACGACATAGCTGTTCGTGCTGGCTGATAAATTCGTGCGCGCATGATGGGCTCCTGTAAACTTGGGCCCTATATCGAGGATTCTGCGCAACCGCGCAAGGGGTGGGCGTGCCCCGACACGATGCTGACAGACTGCTGTCAGCATCCCCCCTTGAAGCTGCGGGTATCGGTGTCACATTAAGGGCTGACAGGAGCCCCCATGCCATACGCCCAGACCGACAAATCAGACCCAGAACAGTTCCTCGCCAACCCGGCGCCGGACGTGAAAACCCGTGAAAAGCTGGAAGGTGGGCGCGCGTTCGTGTTGCAAACAGAATTTGAACCTGCCGGCGATCAACCCACAGCGATCAAAGAGCTGTCTGAGGGCATTCGTCTGGGCGAACGCGACCAAGTCCTGCTTGGGGCCACTGGTACGGGTAAGACATTTACGATGGCCAAGATGATCGAGGAAACGCAGCGCCCCGCGATTATCCTTGCACCAAACAAAACATTGGCCGCCCAACTATATGGCGAATTCAAAGGGTTTTTTCCTGACGCCGCCGTGGAATACTTCGTGTCGTTCTATGACTACTACCAACCCGAAGCCTATGTCGCACGGTCCGACACGTTCATCGAAAAAGAATCCCAGATCAACGAACAGATCGACCGCATGCGCCACTCGGCCACCCGCGCGCTGCTGGAGCGTGATGACGTGATCATCGTCGCATCCGTGTCGTGCATTTACGGTATCGGGTCCGTGGAAACCTACGGCGCAATGACGCAGGATTTGCACGTTGGCGAAAACTACGACCAACGCGGCGTCATGGCCGACCTCATCGCGCAGGCCTACAAACGCAACGACCAAGCCTTTCAGCGCGGCACCTTCCGCGTGCGCGGCGATAGCCTCGAAGTCTGGCCTGCCCACCTTGATGATCGTGCGTGGAAACTCAGTTTCTTTGGCGAAGAACTTGAAAACATCACCGAGTTTGACCCCCTTACTGGCGAAAAAACCGACACCTTCGAAAAGGTCCGCATCTACGCGAACTCCCACTACGTCACGCCGAAACCAACGATGAAACAAGCGATTTTCGGCATCAAAAAAGAACTGCGCATGCGGCTCGATCAACTGGTCGGTGAGGGTAAATTGCTTGAAGCCCAGCGCCTAGAACAGCGCTGCAATTTCGACCTCGAGATGCTTGAGGCCACGGGTGTGTGCAACGGAATCGAAAACTATTCCCGCTACCTCACGGGCCGCGCCCCCGGTGAGCCGCCCCCCACCCTGTTCGAATTCATCCCTGACAACGCGATTGTGTTCGCCGATGAATCCCACGTGTCCGTCCCGCAAATCGGCGGCATGTACAAAGGCGACTTCCGCCGCAAGATGACGCTGGCCGAACACGGGTTCCGCCTGCCGTCCTGCATGGACAACCGCCCGCTGAAGTTTGAGGAATGGGACGCCATGCGCCCGCAATCCGTTTTCGTCTCCGCCACGCCCGCGTCTTGGGAGATGGAGCAGACAGGCGGCGTCTTCACCGAACAGATCATTCGCCCTACAGGTCTGCTTGACCCCCTTATCGAAATCCGCCCCGTCGACACGCAAGTCGATGATGTCATGGATGAAATCCGCCGTGTCACGGCGGATGGGTTCCGCACACTGGTCACAACGCTAACCAAACGCATGGCCGAAGATTTGACCGAATACCTGCACGAGAACGGCATCAAAGTGCGCTACATGCACTCCGATATCGACACGATCGAACGCATCGAAATCCTACGCGATCTGCGCCTTGGGGCGTTTGATGTGCTGATCGGCATCAACCTTCTGCGCGAAGGTTTGGACATCCCCGAATGCGGGCTGGTCGCGATCCTAGACGCCGACAAAGAAGGCTTCCTGCGGTCCGAAACCTCGCTGATCCAAACCATTGGCCGCGCCGCGCGAAACGCCGACGGACGCGTCATCATGTACGCGGATCGCATCACCGGCAGCATGGAACGCGCGATGGGCGAAACCGACCGCCGCCGCGCGCGTCAGATCGCCTATAACGAAGAACACGGCATCACGCCGCAGACGGTGAAAAAGAACGTCGAAGACATTCTGGCGGGCCTCTACAAAGGCGACGTCGACATGAACCGCGTCACCGCGACCATCGACGCACCACTGGCAGGCGCAAACCTACAGGCCGTTCTAGAAGGCCTGCGAGGCGACATGCGCAAAGCCGCCGAGAACCTCGAGTTTGAAGAAGCCGCAAGGCTGCGTGATGAAGTGAAACGGTTGGAAACAGTCGATTTGGTGGTGTCTGACGACCCCCTCGCGCGCCAGTATCAGGTGGATAAAGCCGTCGCCGACAGCAAGAAAAGTGCGGGCAGATCACAAGCAGGTAGGCCGGGACAACGCGGTGGGATCAAGCCGCGGAAGAAGTGGGGTGGTTAATACTTTACCCGCCAACCCGAATCTTGGCATGCTGCTTTGAAAAGAGGGGTGTCCTAGTGTTGCGTTTTTTCATTCTGTTTAGTGCAAGTTGGGCATTCGCTTTTGCAACCTCCGCAGCCGCTCAAAGATATGAGTCACAGACGCTATTTAGCCGAGGTGATTGGATAGTTGAAATAACTCATGACAGTAGTGATGGTTCGCTTTGGTGCAGTGCACAGTCCAATAATTCTGCTGGCCAAACCTTCTCATTGACTGCTTATCAGCCAAACTCGCTCACACTCTTTGTTTTTGATCGGAGTTGGAACATTGCGGAACGCCCGCTAAGGTTTCTTGTGGACGTCGATTATTCTCGTTGGACAATGGACGGAAACGGATCAGGCATTGGTATCAGCCTGACCATGTCCGAAGCGGAAGCCGCGGGTCGTTTCCTGACAGAATTGATGGAAGGGCGTGCAGTTGCAGTGATGAACTCAGACGAGCGGCGGCTCGCCGTCTTTTCACTTCGTGGTTCGAGTGCCGCTATTACTTCATTATTCGATTGTTGGGACTCAATTTCCGAGACCGATCCATTCCGAACATCGTCAGATCCGTTCAACTAACAGCCGTTTGAAAAGGGGCATCCCCTAAGATGCCCCCTGCCCAAACCCTGCTAAGCCGGATTGTCCATCCGCACCGAATAGCGAATTTCGCCTTTCACGGGTTCAGGCCAAACGATATAAAACTCGTCATCGTTTGCGCCCTTTTCCGGAACCGTAAAGGGCTGGGCAAACACGTTGTCATTTGACCCATTCCGAATTGCCTTCAGCGGCACAAGCGCATCAATCGTCCGCGCACGCCCCCCGAACGGCAGGTAGTTTTGGGGGTCCACCACCCATGTCGCATCAACGGTCGCTTGCTCGTGGACATCAATGTGCGGATTGCGGGTCGGCTGATCGATACCGTGAAACGAATTGCCCTCAAAGATAATATTGCGCATGCGCCCGTAAAGCAGATCAGCGTAAGTCGTATCGACCGCTTCCACCCGTTCAATGCTGCCATGATAGGTCCGGAAAATATTGCCTTGGACGTTTAACCCGTTGATGAACTGGCCCGTGCCATAAGGTTTAACAACGATCCAACGGGTCGACGGTTGACCATCAATGCTCAGAAACACGTTGCCCGAAATCGTCAGTCCACCAAACGAATAGCCCGGCACATCCGGCTCAACGTCGTGCTCGTTTGTCCATTCGATGAAACAATTGTCGATGTAATTTCCAGTTATCGTCGTGGCGCAATTTGGCATCGTGAGGACAAGCCCCGCGACGCGCACCCCGTCGGACTCGTCATCGCCATTGAAGAAGTGATTGTTGGCAATGATGCTTTGGCCACCATTGATCACACCGAAATGCCGGAAATGCTGCGCACGACAATTGCGGACTTTTAGATCATTGGAATTGGTGTTGAAACACTGCGACTTGCGCAGATGTGACGGGATCGGGGACTCGTTGGATTCGAAGTTACAGCGGTCAATAATCATGCCCTGACAGCCTGCACCAATCGACGTAATAGCGCGGTCTTTCGGACGGATGAACTGACAGTCATGCACCTGAAACAACACACCCAAAGGCGCCAATAGAAGCGCGCTACATTCGCCGTTACAGCGCAATTCAACCCGATCCAAAATCAAATCAGAATGTTTGGTGAACCCGCTAAAATCGAGCAAGTATTTGAACCGCGTAAAGGTAAATTCCTGCGATCCTTGCGCGTCAAACAACTCGTGGCTAAGCGTGATCTTCGACGCAGCGACATCCACTTCACGCACATAGACTTCGCGCCCCACGCCATTGCCCGTCACCAAAGACCCGACTTGAATGCTGGCAATGTTGGCAACGTTGCTCAACTCTTTGGGGGCCGACGCGCTATAGGTCGCCTGCGCTAAAACAACATCGTCATCCCATGCCGGACCGGGGACCACTTGAAACTGCCCGTTATGAATAACACGGCGGGTTTCGAACTTGTCGCGGTTGTTCACAGCCGCTTGCATATCAATAGGTGCTGTCAACGAAATGCGTCGCCCACCCAAGTCCAGAGACTCATGATCGGAAAAGTTTAACAGCGCCTGAAACGCCTTTTTGAACGCCAATTCTTCGTCGCCAAACGCATCAACGTATGTGGGATAATCAAAGTTCTTCTGAAAAATTAAACGGTGTTCCTCGGCCATCACGACCGTGCCCTCAAAGCGGACCTGATTAACAAACGTCACTGAATCACCCAGAAAATAGGTCCCTGCAGTAATCAAAACCTCACGTCCGCCCGCAGCATTGTCGGCGGCTTCAAACGCAGCGGAATCGTCCGTCACTCCGTCGCCCAATGCGCCGTAATCGCGCACATCCACAATCCCCAGCATATCACGCAAAAACGCGCCTGTGATGTCTTCGATCTCGATGTCGTCGACACGTACAACGCCGCCATTTGGTCCGGTAAAGTCCAACCCGATGTGCCCGTACTCGGCATCCGCCCAAACCATATCAACGCCCGTGCGTTGGCCCGTTCCAATAATCGCGGAAATCTCGACGACGTCCCCGTAACCCGTCAGCGAAACCGACGGCCCGACTTCAACGACGCCGTTCAAATGGCCACCACCGGACTGTCCGGCCCACCCTGCGATGCGCACGTCAGGCAACGCACCGGACACACACTTCACCCGCGCCGTCACACGCAGATAACACCCCGGTTGAACCGGCGTTTGCCCCATGTAGCGCAGCTTTGCCACGCTGTCGGTTTTGATGAACTCAAGGCAGCCGCCAAAATTCTGGTCCGCAGGCAAAAACGCCCCGTTGCCTGATTGCTCGTAGGTGTCTGACCCCGGGGTTCCGTTCCCGCTTGACCAAACATCCAAACCATCCGCGAACGGTGTCGGCATCAGGACCAGCCCGTCGGTAATTACCTTGTTCATATGAATTCCCCTCAAACGGGGCAATACGTCCTGCCCCATAAAAATCCAGACCCTTGGAACGACAAGCGCTTGGGTCATCGGGGGACAGAGTTAGGGCGAAGGCGTAAACGGCGTCTGACAGCACCGTGACGGTGGCATCGCTAGAAACGCAACAGTGCTAGGAAAAGACGTCCGGCGCTGGGATCACTTGCACACCGTTGATCTGCCAGCCATCCGGAGTCTCAATCATCTGATAATCAAGGATATAAAACAATCCATCCGGCCCTTGGATTTGGACTTCTTGGCGCGTCAGGCTTTCAAATTCGGTGCGATCCAGA
>JAHBAO020000413.1 GCA_018500065.2 Octadecabacter sp.
CTTTTGACGCGACAGATTGGGCGAACCCTTATGGGACTGAGGATTAACGACAATATTGAGATTAGCGATTGGGAGTTCGTCGAAAGCTTCGTGCGCGCGTCTGGTCCCGGTGGGCAGAACGTCAATAAGGTGAGCACGGCTGTTGAATTGCGGTTCGAGGCGGCGCGATCCCCCGCGCTGACGGGTCCGGTGAAAACACGGCTGCGCCGCATCGCGGGGCGCAAGTGGACGGGCGACGGCGCGGTGGTGATTTTCGTGCAAGACACACGGTCTCAGGCACGAAATAGGGAACTGGCTCGAGAACGTCTGGCCGAAATGATCCGCGCGGCGCTGGTGGCCCCAAAACGACGGGTAAAGACTCGCGTTTCACAAAACCAAAAACGCAAGCGCGTAGATGCGAAGAAGAAGCGTGGGGAGATTAAGGGATTGCGGGGGAAGGTGGAGGAGTGAGGGGGCTTAGAATCCAATTGCGGCCTTGCATCCATCAATATCTGGAATTTCCGCGACCTCACCTAACGCTAGTTTATTGGCTATTGCGATCCATGCGGACGGCCCTTTTGTTGTCATACCTAAATGCTTCTCGAAAGCGCCCAAGTGCCAAACCCAGTATCCTGCTACCAGCGCATCTGCTGTGAGGTCCGATATTAGTTCCTGAGCACCATCTTCCTCAGCCAGAAGCTCAAAGCCTTGCCAAGCTTTCAGCCCTTGCCCTTTTTCAGGCCAGCCATCGTCACCAATCGAAATTTTTCCTTCAGCTTCCATTACTGTGCAAATCCCTAGAAGACCTTTGCGACGCGGATCTTCAACCCCGACCAGACCGTGCTTGGTCCCCTCTTTGAGGAGAAAGTCCAAGTCAGCAATGCACCGGACTTCGATACCCATTGCTTCCAATATTGCCTTGCATGCCGGAAGGTTTGTCGAACCGTTTACCGGAACCAAACCAATTCTATCTTCGATCAAAGTTTTTTCGAAATGATATTCGTACAGACGAGGAACCAAAAATTTTTCCGTATCCCCTTCTACAAGAAGAGCTTTATCACAGAACAAGAACTCTCTGGAATTTGACAATTCGAATAACAGCTCAGCCTGCCTCGCGCCCTCTTCAATAGTTTCCGAAATTTTTTCCATTAGACGCGGCGCGGCGCTGGTTCCTTCCTCGCGGGTCCTTCTAATAATCAGTGTATTTGCCGCATCTTCATAGCCGACCAACTCGCCCGAGTGAGTTGTGAATGCGACTTGGTATCCATCTGATGCCAGATTTTTGAATGCTGATCTGGCGACGGCAATCGCCTGAGGGTGCAGGTATAGTTCCGGTTCGTCGACAAGAAGTAGAACCGTTCTTGCTGCGTTCTCTGCATTCGCTCGACGGATTTTTGACAGGGCGCTGATCAGAGAAATTTGAATTGAGCGTTGCGCTCCGTGACCCATTGAGGACGCTTCACTCTCTTGATCATCTCCGTAACGATTCTCAAATACTTTTAAGGTGGCGCGCTTACTTACATCATCAAAATCCGGCATCGAAATGTGCGTCCTCGCAACTACGTCCGGAAAGAAATTCTGCAGATGCCGTTGTATTTCTTCGTCGACATCCAGCAAGCGCTGGTCTTTATCAACGCTATCAGCGCTTAGTTTTCTTTGTATCGGTTCAAGCGCGTCTGTAACTTGTTGCTCATAGTCTTGGCGTATGGGATCGATGATCGCCTTCATCAGTTTTCCGATGGTGGTCCCCGAAGCGTTTTTGGCAACGTCTTCAGCGGAATCTTCCATCGCTCCGACAAAGATAACCTCTGGGAACAGCGCGGTCAGAGCTTGCGGAATTCCAGTCGGTGCCAAAATCCATTCTTCCTCTCCGTCCGTTTGTTTTAGTACTTCGTGCCTTATCTGGGTTTTCGCTATTCCAGGTTCGTGTTGGGTTCGTCGAATTCTGAGTACACTGTCATAAATATAAGGCTCGATCTTTGTCCTATGATTTTCTGCTAAGCCATCCAGCACTTCACCATCGACTCCTGTAATATTCGCTTCAACCACAACGGGGCTTTCTGGGTCAAAAAAGCTTTCTCTAGAGAGCGATGGATACTCAATTGCCCACTGCAGAGCTCTCAGAATGTTGCTCTTGCCTGCATTATTGTATCCAACCAACGGGGTGTAAGGTCCAAAATCAAACTCGGCGGATTGAATTAATTTGAAATTCGTTACAGAAATCTTTGAAACGCTGTGCACTTAACTGCTCCCTAACTATCACGCTAGGGTTGCAATGTATCGAATGAATTTCAACCCTAAACCACAACCTCAACCCGTTCCTGTTCACCGACTCCGAACACGCGTTTGTAGCGGTCTATCTCGGACGCGGGGCCCATCGCCTTATTCGGGTTGTCGCTGAGTTTTACGGTGGGGGAGCCGTTGGCGCTGATGGCTTTGCAGACCAGTGAGAACGGGGCGAGGGTGTCGCCGCTCGTGAGGCCTTTGAAGTCGTTGGTGAGCATGGTGCCCCAGCCGAAGCTGACTTGGCAGCGGCCTTTGAACTGGTTGTGCAGGGTCACGATTTTGTCGGCATCCAGACCATCCGAGAAGATCACCAGCTTTTCGCGCGGGTCCTCGCCACGGGATTTCCACCATTTGATCGCGGTCTCGGCACCAGTCGCGGGGTCGCCGGAATCCACGCGGATGCCTGTCCAGCCCGCCAGCCAATCGGGGGCGTTATCGAGGAAGCCTTGGGTGCCGTAGGTGTCGGGC
>JAHBAO020000231.1 GCA_018500065.2 Octadecabacter sp.
CAGGATGATCGCATCCTCAAGGTCTGTCGTCATTTTGTCAGGGTTGGTGACAAAGTAAGGGGACAGGTAACCGCGGTCGAACTGCATGCCTTCAACAACGTCTGTTTCTGTTTCCAGACCTTTGTTTTCTTCAACAGTGATAACACCTTCGTTGCCAACACGCTGCATCGCGTCTGCGATCTGCTGACCAATGGCTTCTTCGCCGTTGGCAGAAATCGTACCGACTTTTGCAACTTCAGCAGAGTCTGCAACCGGACGTGCCGCTGCAACAATGGACTCAACCACTTTGGCTGTCGCAAGGTCGATACCGCGCTTCAGATCCATTGGGTTCATGCCAGCAGCAACCGCTTTCATGCCTTCTTTAACGATGGCTTGGGCCAGAACTGTCGCAGTTGTAGTACCGTCACCAGCTTCGTCGTTGGTGCGGGATGCAACTTCTTTAACCATCTGCGCGCCCATGTTTTCGAACTTGTCTTCAAGCTCGATCTCTTTGGCAACAGAAACACCGTCTTTGGTGATACGTGGCGCGCCGAAGGATTTCTCCAGCACAACGTTACGACCCTTTGGGCCAAGTGTAACTTTCACCGCGTCAGCAAGGATGTTCACACCGTTGAGCATGCGGTTGCGGGCGTCGGTCCCGAATTTTACGTCTTTAGCAGCCATTGATTAGCTCCCTTAATATTAAATTTCCGTAGGGCGGGATTGATCCCGCCGCGTTGCGCATCGTTACGAAATGATGCCCATGATGTCGGATTCTTTCATCATCAACAGCTCTTCGCCGTCGAGGGTGATTTCTGTGCCGGACCACTTGCCGAACAACACTTTGTCGCCCGCTTTAACAGCCATTGCGATCAATTCGCCGCTGTCTTTGCGCAGGCCTTCGCCAACAGCGATAACTTCGCCTTCGGCTGGTTTTTCTTTTGCGGCGTCCGGAATAATCAGACCGCCAGCAGTCTTTTCTTCACCTTCGGTGCGACGTACAACGACGCGGTCATGAAGCGGTGTAAAAGCCATTTGAATAGCCCCTTGCTTTGCGTTTTCAATTTATTAGCCCCGGTTGCGGGGCCATTAGCACTCACATCATGCGAGTGCTAGCAGCGGATAGGTAGGCACCGCGAACATATGAGTCAACAGCCTCGATGCTGGTCGCACAAAAAAATGTGCGTCCATCCCGCCAAAGCAGCAGCCCGCCATTGTGTCGCCTTGCCGAATATGGCCCTGCGCCTTTACTATCAAAGGGCATAACGCAAGGAGCCTGCCCAATGATCCGCGCTTTCGCTTTCCTTTTTATGACCTTGCCCGCAATGGCGTCTGCCTTCTGCACAGCGGACGGTTTCGAAAGCCTTATGACGCCCGAAGACTTGGCCGCGTTGCACGACCTCGCAGATCAAACACCTTTCGGGTCGGGCCTGTATTGGTCAGCCGAAAAAGACGGAACCGAACTGATCCTTTTGGGAACGATGCACCTGCCTGACCCGCGCCATGCCGGTTTGCTTGCGCGTGTCGCCCCAGACCTCGACAAAGCGGATTTGCTACTGGTCGAAGCAACGCTTGAAGACCAAGCCGCCCTGCAGGCACAAATCGCCAACAACCCGCAAATAATGATGATCGTCGATGGCCCGTCTTTGATTGACCGGCTGGATGACGCCACTTGGAATATCATTCGCGATGCCGCCTTCGCACGTGGTCTTCCGGGGGTCATGGCCGCCAAGATGCAACCTTGGGCACTGTCCATGACCCTCGCAATGCCGCCCTGCGCAATGACTGCGATGACAGCGGGCGAGGTTGGATTGGACGGCATTTTGATGCAACGCGCCGCGGCGCTGGACATACCTGTCGCCGCACTAGAACCGTGGCAAGACATGCTCGCGCTGTTAATGTCCGGCACCTTTGAAGAACAGCTCGCCGCACTCCGCCTCAGTATTGTGCCCCCCGCAATCCAGGACGCGATGATCTCCACGTTGATCACCTCGTATTTTGAGGGCGAAACAGCCTTCAGCTGGCACATCAGCCGATATGTCATCGACTTCATGCCAAACGCCGACCCCGCAGAGTTCGAGGTACAGATGCAGCGATTGGAGGACGAATTGCTTACGACGCGCAATCAAAACTGGATACCCGTCATCAAAGAAGCTGTGCAAACGCATGACGGCGTCTTCGTCGCGTTCGGCGCAGCCCACCTGATGGGGGAAACCGGTGTCTTACGCCTGTTGGAAAACGACGGCTGGACCATCAAACGCCGCTAACCGCCCTGAACAGGGCGACCAGTGTCGACGGGTCGCAGCGCAAGCTGCGGTCCGCTGCCGCCCTAGACGTCGCCCCAATCCGCCAGCCCCTTGGCCCCCGCTTTGGTCAAGCCATAAACGCCCCGTTCAACCCGCTTGAACCATCCGTAATGATCGTCCGCCATAATCCGCGTCGCGACAGGCACTTCGGCCCATTCCGCAACTTTGCTGCCCTTACTCGGCCCGTGCACTGCCAAAAACCGCGCGCATTTCAGCGCGTCTTGCCGATACCCCGTGACAATTCCATGCCGCGTGGCACCGCCTTCATTGGGGTCCCCCTCAAGGCGATCAAATGCGCGCAACAGCGCCTTCTTTTTCTTCTTGATCTTGCGCGCGGCATAGGGCCCCGGATCGGCCAAGACCTCCACGAACCCGTCGCGTACCCGCACCGTCAGAACACCCAAACCCAAACGCCGCGCCAGTTTCACATTGTTGCGCAGCGCTTTCCCTTTACCGCCCGCTGGCACCGCGACATAAACATCATCGCTCAACGCCAGCCGCTCAATCCCTTGATGAAACAGCGCTAGTGAAAACCCGAGCTTCAGCTCAACCACAACAACATCTTCATCACTGGTTTCCGATTTGCGCCGCCCGACAACATCCGCCGCCCCAACCTCGCCCTTCACCTCATACCCCTGACGCTGAAGGTGCGCTTTCACGGGGCCGTATAGATCTGCTTCACGGGGTTTGCTCATACCGCCAAGCTAGCAGTTTATAGCCATGATCCAAGCCACCAAACGGCCCCTTTGCCCCGTATGCAGCCTACCAAAAAGGCGCGGGCGCACCTGTGCGCGCCGCGCTTGTGCGGGGTTTGATAGGTTTCTGGGGCATGATGTGCCTCGTGATATGTATAGAAAGATACGCCGCAAGCGCGGTACGAACGGGTTAACCGTGCATGTCCATTGTCAGGATACTCCTGTAAAAGAAGGGGCCAGCAACGATGTGCTGGCAATCGGGTTCTAGCGGATCAGACGATATTGATCATCGGTAGGGCACTCCTCTTTAGACCACCGGATGGCCACAAGACCCGCCCCGCGTCAAAGCGCACGTCCCTAAATGGTGACAACGCCCACGGCCGCTTCTATAAGGCCCCAAATCCAACCCATACAGGCGTTATAGACATGACAACTCTCGTTTTTGGCCACAAAGCCCCCGACACAGACTCCCTAGGTTCCGCGATCGTCTGGGACTGGTTCCTGAACCACACAGGCACACCCGCTAAGGCCGTTCTACTGGGCACACCCAACACCGAAGCGGCGTTCGTTGCTGAAAAATGGGGCTTTGCGCAGCCTGACATCATTGATGATGTCGCTGACGACCAGCCCTGCGTGATCGTTGACACCAACAACCCCGCTGAGCTGCCCGCCAACATCAACAACGCAGACATCACCGCGATCATCGACCACCACAAGCTGGTCGGCGGCCTTGAAACCAAAGGCCCAATCGACATCACCGTGCGCCCGCTGGCCTGCACCGCCACCATCATGCACGACCTGATGGGCGAGCACGCCGCGCACATGCCCGACAACATCAAAGGCGTGATGCTCAGCTGTATCCTGTCTGACACGCTGGAATTCCGCTCCCCGACAACAACGGACACCGACAAAGACCTCGCCATTGCGCTCGCGGGCCAGCTGAACCTGTCCGTCGCTGATTATTCGAGCGAAATGTTCGCCGCCAAATCTGACGTTTCCGCGTTTTCCGACGCCGAACTGCTGCGCATGGACTCCAAAGAATTCACCGTCGACGGCACCAAATTCCGCGTCTCCGTGCTGGAAACCACAGCCCCCGCCATCGTGCTGGACCGCAAGGCGTCCATCATGGACAGCATGACAGCCGTTGCGGCTGAAGACGGCGTTGATCAAGTTCTCCTCTTCGTAGTCGACATCCTCAACGAAGAAGCAACCATGTTAATCCCGAACGAGTTGACGAAATCCGTCGCTGAAAAATCCTTCGGCGTCAGCGTTTCTGGCGACAACGTCATTCTGCCCGGCGTCATGAGCCGCAAAAAGCAGATCATTCCGTCTCTGAAGGTCTAATCGTTAGAAATTTATGAAAGGGCGTCGACCATCAGGTCCGGCGCCCTTTTTTTCTGCGCCTGCGGTATGTACAGGTTGTGTACGCGTTGTGTACGGCGTGTGCCTGCTAACAAAAGGTAAATTCATGTCCCAAATCGTAAACACTTTCGCCGAAATTTCCGATCAATATGACGTAGCTTTCGTCGATCTTTGGGGCTGCATGCACAACGGAATTACCCCGTTTCAGGACGCGGTTGCGGCGATGGTTTCCTACCGCGAACGCGGCGGCATCGTCGTGCTCGTCACCAACTCGCCGCGCCCGTGGGACAGCGTCGCGCAGCAGCTTTCGGATATGGGCATGACGCACTGCTGGGACGCAATCGCAACGTCTGGCGACTCCGCGCGCGCCGCAATGTTCCGCGGCATCGTCGGCGAAAAGGTCTACTTTATGGGTGAAACCCCGCGCGATGATGACTTCTTCAAACCGCTGAGCATTATTAAAAATCCTGTTGA
>JAHBAO020000165.1 GCA_018500065.2 Octadecabacter sp.
ATCTATATCGACAAAGATGTCGACGCCGAAAAAGCACGTGCCGTTGTGCTAAATGCCAAGACGCGACGTACAGGAATTTGCGGCGCGGCTGAATGTTTACTGGTGCACAAGGACGCCACGGCGCTTGGTCAAGAGATCGTCAATGATTTAATGGCCGTGGGTGTGGACGTTCATGCGCAGGGCTTGAACGGGTCCAGTGTTGCGACCGAAACTGATTGGGGCATGGAATTTCTTGACATGAAGATCGCCGCGAAAACTGTTGATAACATTGAAGAAGCTATCGAGCATATTCAAAGTTTTGGGTCCAACCACACCGACTGCATCCTGACCGAAAACGATGACGCCGCTGAGCAATTCTTTGCCCGCCTTGATTCAGCGATCCTGATGCGCAATGCCTCGACCCAGTTTGCCGATGGTGGCGAGTTCGGGATGGGTGCTGAAATTGGCATCGCGACAGGCAAGATGCATGCGCGTGGTCCTGTCGGGGCGGCGCAACTGACCAGTTTTAAGTATCTGGTTGTTGGTGACGGGACTGTGCGCGCCTAGAATTTGATCGCGACCCAATCACTGCCATGTGACAAGGCGAGGGTCCGTCCGGCTTCCGCTGCCGATTGGGGCAAAAGGCCGAAATGCACCTGAGCGGCGGTCAGTGTTTGCGCGCAGTCGCCTTTGCTCAACGGGGCCCAAAGCGCGGGATCAAGGTTTAACCGCTCGTGTTTTGCCTCAATCGTCCAATTGTTTTGATCGAGGCCAATCTGAATATCACCGCCCAAAGGCAATGCTGTCTCGATGCACATCACCGATAAAAGTGCCGTGCGCACATCTGTGCGAGGCGGATCATTTGGCACGTTCCATGAATAGGTCAGCCGCCCACCGTTTGAAATGGCTTGTAATATTGAAATGATTTCAGTGCGTTGCACCACTTGGTCCGCCGTGGTATCGCCGAACGCAAGACGCAAAAACCGCACCTTTGCAGATGCGTTTTGCACACTGTCTGCAACCAACGCCATCTCGGGGCTGTCGGCAACACCTGACAGGCCCAGCAGTTCAATACCGTTGCCGATCGCGCCCAATGGGTTAATGAGGTCATGACAGATGCGAGAGCCTATTAAGGCGTTTAAGTTGGGCAACATGGAGCTCCGGATAGATGACAGGGCCGTCTTTATTTGAACCTGGTATGATCGTGAAACACCCGGACCAGCCGGATTGGGGTTTGGGGCAAGTGCAATCCGCGATTGGCGGAAAGGTGACCGTTAATTTTCAAGAGGCCGGCAAGGTTGTGATTGATGAGGTGCGGGTTGGGTTATTGGTTGTGTCCTATGGTTAACGTACACGTTAAGAGTGTAAAGAGTGAAGTTGGCGATCGCCTTGAGTAAACTCGCTGAAATGAATGACCGAATGGTTAACGAGAAACCTCAATTCGAGACTCGGCTCGCTAAGACGGCTGAGGACATCCGTGGTGCGCAGGCGCTTAGGTACAAGGTTTTCGTCGTTGAAATGGGGGCCGACGGCCCGTTGGTGGATCACGACCAAGCGCTTGAACGCGACAGGTTTGATCAGCACGCAGAGCAGTTGTTGTTATGTGATCTGGCCCGCGAACCCGATGATCAGATTGTTGGCGTTTACCGGTTGATGGTGCGTAAAGGCGCGCAACAAGCGGGGCAGTTCTATTCCGAGACCGAGTTTGATTTGGCGCCTCTCTTGCAATCCGGCCGCACCTTAATGGAATTGGGGCGGTCTTGTTTACACGCGGATTATCGCGGCGGCGTTGGCATGTCGCACCTGTGGCAAGGACTGGCCAAAATCGTGCGAGCCCGCGAAATTGAGGTGCTGTTTGGCGTCGCAAGCTTTCATGGGACCGATCTGAACACGCTATCGCCATCCTTGTCCTTGTTGCATCAGACCTATCTGGCACCCGAAGACATTCGCGTATGTGCTAAGTCCAAAACACAGATGAACAGCGCGCCAGTAACAGACCGCGTCGCCGCGATGCGGGGCGTGCCCGCGTTGATAAAGGCCTATCTTCGGTTGGGTGGTTTCATCGGGGACGGCGTGTTTGTTGACGCGGCATTCAACACCACAGATGTGTGTCTGATCCTTGATTTGGCCCGCATGACGCCAAAACAGGCGGCACTTTATGGTGGCGCGCGATGACATGGACGTCGGATGACCTGCCGCCGACGCACAGAATTACCCCAGTGGGGTGGTTGCGCATCCTGGTGCGGGGTCTTGCCGTGGGATGCGTCGTGTTCGGATGTCTGTTGCTGCTGCTGGTGGTGCGTTTGATTGAACGCCCTTTGTTCGGACAGGGCCGCCCCCTAACGCCCTACATCACGCAGTTTGTTTGCCGCAGCGCGTTTGTATTAATGGGCATCAAATACACCCGTGTTGGCAAACCGATTGCGGGTGCTGGCGCGGTTGTGGCAAACCATTCGTCATGGCTTGATATTTTTGCGCTGAACGCGGCCAAGCGTATCTACTTTGTGAGTAAAGCAGAAGTCGCCGCGTGGCCGGGGATCGGTTGGTTAGCACGGGCGACTGGAACCGTATTTATTGCGCGCGACCGTTCACAAGCGACGAAACAAGTAGAGGTCTTTCGCGAGCGCCTTGGCCACGGCCATAAACTGCTGTTCTTTCCAGAAGGCACATCAACCGACGGGCAATTGGTGCTGCCGTTCAAGCCTACCCTGTTTGCAGCATTCTTTGATGATGCACTGCGTGACACATTGGCGATCCAACCGGTGTCCGTTGTTTATCACGCCCCGAAAGGTGTGGACCCACGACATTACGGGTGGTGGGGCGACATGGATTTCGGAACGCATTTGCTGGCAACATTGGCGCAATCACCGCAAGGTGGTGTCACAGTTGTCTACCATGATCCGGTCAAGATCGCCGATTTTGCAAACCGTAAGGTTTTAGCCGCGCACCTTGAAAGTGTGGTGCGCGCTGGTCATTCAGATCATAGCTGACGCGAGGGCCGCGAGGGTTTCTGCTGGGTTTTCGGTCTTCCAAACTTCGTCGCTCAGACCAAAAAAGTCTGTGTGCGGTGAAAGTGTGCGAATAAGATCGAGGGAAAGCGCGCCTTCGGCAACGACGGGCGCTTCGATCATCTCGGACCACCACTGGAACAATTCAAGTTCCGCCTTTTCACCATTGCCCAATGCCGTGTCACCCACAGGGCCAAAGCTGATGTAATCGGCACCAAGTTCGCATGCTGTCATGCCATTGTGACGGGATGCGTAGCAATTTGTGCCGATGATTGCATCAGTGCCCAAATCCTTGCGAACAGTTTTGATTGTGCGGGCGGCATCATCAAGGTGCACACCGTCCAAACCGTGCGGTTCAACCATCATGACATGGGTGTCGATAACCAGTGCCACGTCCCGGGCGTGGGTCACTTCACGCAAAGCATCGGCCGCTTTTGCGATGCGGGCCTCGTCTTTTGATCCTAACGACAGGCGCACACAGCCCACTTCGACCTTGTCCAGACAGGCTGCGAGAAGGTCAGGGTAGGTGGAAAGCTCGAATTCAGACGGGGTAATCAG
Source organism: Octadecabacter sp. (assembly GCA_018500065.2). GTDB lineage: Bacteria > Pseudomonadota > Alphaproteobacteria > Rhodobacterales > Rhodobacteraceae > Octadecabacter. The sequence continues at coordinate 3,546 of JAHBAO020000165.1, forward strand.
GTAAATCTGTGGCGTCTGTTTTTCTTCGATGATGTCGTCGGTCATATGTGCGGCCTTTGTGTTGGTGGCCTCGCTATAGCGCCCACATTGCGTATTGAATAGGGGTGCGCTACCTGAGCGGCAAATTAGGAGACAGCCATGCCCACCGACGCCCCACAGCCAAGCTTTGTTTTGATCCGCCCACAGATGGGGGAGAACATTGGTGCGGCAGCGCGCGCGATGTGGAATTTTGGGCTGGACCGGATGCGCATTGTGGCGCCCCGTGATGGGTGGCCGAACCCAGCAGCGGATGCAATGGCGTCAGGTGCGGGGCGGCTGTTGGATGAGGCTGAGCTGTCGGTTGATGTGGCGAGCGGTATTGCGGACCGGACATATGTGTACGCCACAACCGCACGACCACGCGAGCTGACCAAGCCTGTGTTTTCGCCAGAAGCAGCGATGAAAGATGCATCCGAGCGCATCGCACGCGGTGAAAAAGTGGCTGTGATGTTCGGGCCTGAACGATCCGGTATGGAAAACGCGGATATTGCCCATGCCAATGCAATCATCACGGTGCCTGTGAACCCCGAATTTGCATCGTTGAACCTTGCGCAGTGCGTTTTGTTGATGGGCTATGAGTGGCGCCGCGCGGCGGGGGAGATTGAGGATGTTGTCGTTCAGGGGCAGACGACGCAGATCGCCGACCAGCGCGACACCGAAGCGCTGGCGCGTCATTATGAAGAGCGGCTTGAGGAGGCGGGGTTCTTTTATCCCGACCACAAGGCGGAAAACATGAAGGTGAACCTGCGCAATCTTTGGAGCCGGATGCCAATGACGCGAGCAGATGTTCAAATGCTGCATGGTGTGTTGCGCCAATTGTTGCGTGGGAAAAGCTGAAGCTTTGACGCCTGCGGCGGGCGGCGCGCGCACCTGCGGTGCGCTAAGGTAAGAGGGGGCCAGCCCCCATCGCTGCGCGAGTCCCCCGAGGTTTCAGGAACAAAAGAAGCTGGGGGTGCGGCGTATTGTTGCTTTGGGTTGCTCAGACCTTGGGGGCGGCATAGGTTTCGCTCAAAGCAGGATTTGAGGTTCGAAATGGCAGTTAAGCGGCGCAATATTTTTGAAGATGTCAGCGATGTTCAAAAGCCCGTGGCGGCCCCTGGCGGGATTGATGCTGGCGGGAAAGGTGCACGTGGTGCGATCCGGATTTGGTTGATGGTGTTGTTCGCGCTGGTGGTCGTAATGATCACCGTGGGCGGGCTGACGCGGTTGACGGATTCTGGGTTGTCGATCACCGAATGGGCGCCGATTTCAGGATCTGTGCCCCCAATGAGCGCTGAAGCGTGGGAGGCCGAATTTGAGGCCTATAAGCTGATCCCTGAGTATGTGGAACAGAATGCTGGCATGTCGATGGATGACTTTAAAACGATTTATTGGTGGGAGTGGGGGCACCGTCAGTTGGGACGTTTTATTGGCGTCGTTTGGGCGTTGGGGTTCTTTTATTTTCTGCTGCGTCGCCAAATTCCAGTAGGTTGGACGGGGCGTTTGGTTTTTGTTGGCGCACTTGGCGGCCTGCAAGGCGCGATTGGCTGGTGGATGGTGCATTCGGGATTGCAAGCAGGCATGCTTGATGTGGCGTCTTATCGATTGGCGACGCATTTGGGGCTGGCGTTTGTGATCCTTGGGTTCATTGGGTGGTTTGTGTTTTTGCTGGGTCGTCGTGAGGCGGATTTGATGCAAGCGCGGCGCAACGGCGAGGCGCGTTTGTTTGGCTTGATCACGGGGCTGATGCATTTTGCGTTTCTGCAAATCCTGCTCGGCGCGTTGGTTGCTGGAATTGATGCGGGGCGCGCATTTCCGACGTGGCCTTTGATGGGGGACGGATTTTTCCCGCCTGATCCGTTCCAGATCTCCCCGCTCTGGCGCAATTTCTTTGAAGATGCAGGTTTGGTGCAGTTTATACACCGGATGACTGCGTATCTGTTGATGATCTTTGGCGTAGTTGTTTGGCTACGTGGCCGCAAATCAGCGAACGGGCACACGCGCTTTGGCTTTAATGTGGTGTTTGCGCTGCTGGCGTTACAGATGGTGATCGGCATTCTAACCGCGCTTTATTCTGCGCCGGTGCATATCGCGATTGTGCATCAGTTTACGGCGGTCCTGCTTTGGGTCGCAATCCTACGGGCGCGCTATTTGGCGCGTTATCCCCTGAAACAATCCATTCGAGGAACCTAAGCCGTGACAGCATATGATGATTTGATGGCGTTCCAGCGCGAGACAGAAGCCTTAAGCCAAGTGGCTGGGCGTTTGGGGTGGGATCAAGAAACGATGATGCCGCGCGATGCCGCGCCCCAGCGCGGCGCGGAAATGGCAGCGATGGAAGGCGTGTTACATGCACGCCGTACCGATCCGCGTGTGGCGGATTGGTTGGCAGCGGCCGAGACGTCCGGAGCTGTTGAAATTGCGCAGCTGCGCCACATCAAGAGGTCTTATGAGCGGGCCAGCAAGGTTCCAGCCAATTTGGCGTCCGCGATTGCGCGGGTCACATCCGAAGCGCAAGGAAAGTGGGCCGAAGCACGCGAAGCGGATGATTTTGCGGCCTTTGCGCCAGTGCTAAAAGAGGTTGTGTCCCTTAAGCGTGAAGAAGGCGCAGCACTTTCGGCGGGTGGCGATGTCTATGATGCGATGCTGGATGACTACGAACCGGGTGCAACTGCGGCCGAATTGAGCGCGATGTTTGATGCGTTGCGCCCGCGCTTGGTGGCCTTGCGTGAAGGTATTTTAGCGGCTCCAGCGCCCGCTGCGTTACAAGGAAAGTTTGACGAAGGCGCGCAGATGAAGTTGAGCCGCCATATCGCCAAGACGTTTGGTTACGACATGGCCAAGGGGCGCGTTGATAAGGCGGTGCACCCGTTTTCAAGCGGGTCGGGATTGGATGTGCGCATCACCACGCGCACGTCGGAAACGGACCCGTTCAATTGCATTTACTCGACCATTCACGAAGTCGGACATGCGGCTTATGAGCAAAACATCGATCCAGACTATCTGCTGACCCCATTGGGGCAGGGCGTGTCAATGGGCGTGCATGAAAGCCAAAGCCGGATTTATGAGAACCAGATCGGGCGCGGCCGTGCGTTTACCGGCTGGCTCTATGGTCAGATGCGCGATGCGTTTGGCGATTTCGGGATTGCGGATGAAGATGCGTTTTACGCATGCGTGAACCGCGTCGAGAACGGCTATATCCGAACCGAGGCTGATGAAGTTCAGTATAACCTGCATGTGCTTTTGCGTTTTGATCTGGAACGCAGCTTGATTTCGCGTGACATCGAAGTGGATGACCTTGAGGCGGCGTGGAACGAACGGTTCGCCGCTGATTTCGGCTTTGCCGTGGATAAGGCGAGCAACGGGGTCTTGCAGGACGTGCATTGGTCGGTTGGGTTGTTTGGGTATTTCCCGACCTATTCATTGGGCAATGTCTATGCGGGATGTTTGAACGCGGCGATGCAAAAGGCCGTTCCGGATATGGATTTGGCCTTGGCACGTGGGGATACGTCCCATGCCACCCGTTGGTTACGCGAAAATGTGCAAACCCACGGCGGGCTGTATACGCCCAGAGAGGTCATTGAAAAAGCGTGCGAATTTGAGCCTTCCGAAGGTCCGTTGTTGAGCTATCTGGAAGAAAAGTTCAACGGCATCTACGGGCTTTGAGGGGCGAGGGGCTCTGCCCCGTCCTGCGGACTCCCAGAGGTTTTAGGAACAAAAGAAGTTAGGACCAATCGGGATCGCGCTTTTCCAGAAAGGCGTTGATGCCCTCGTTGGTGTTCACGTCCAGCATGTTTTCGACCATACGGGCACCTGTGTAAGCGTAGGCGTCCGCCGTGTCCATTTGCGCTTGTTCATAGAAAGCTTGCTTGCCGGTTTTAACGGCGACGGGCAGTTTGTTGGCAATCGTTTCGGCCATCGCACGGGTTGCTTGGGGCAGTTCGTCAGCTGGGACGGATTTGTTAATCAGGCCAAGGTTTTGGGCCTCTGCCGCGTCAATAAATCGCCCCGTGGTGAGCATTTCAAATGCGCGTTTGCGTCCGATATTGCGGGTGAGCGCGACCATCGGAGTGGAGCAGAACAGCCCGATATTCACACCGTTGACGCCAAATTTACAGCTGTCTGCAGCGACGGCCAGATCACACGTCGCGACCAGCTGGCAGCCCGCAGCTGTGGCGATGCCGTGGACCTGCGCGATCACCGGTTGCGGCAAGCGCTGGATCGTTTGCATCATATGGGCACAGCGATCAAACAAGTCTTTTAACGCAGCCGCACCACCATCCGCATTTTGCCGCGCCGCCTGCATTTCGCGCAAGTCATGTCCCGCACAGAAGGCTTTTCCCGCACCAGACAGGATGACAACGCGGGTTTCTTTGTCTTCCATCAACCCATCAAACTCGGCTTGAAGCACGGCAAGCATCCCGTCGCTGAGGGCGTTCAAACGTTCAGGCGCACTCATTTCGATATGGGCCACGCCATTTTGATCGGATCTGATGAGATAGGGCAACTTGTGTCTCCGGTAACTGTCAGGCAAGTCTATTGGGTGAGGGGGCGTTTGGCTATGGAAATGAAGATGGACGCGGTGGCACTGCAGGCGTTTTTGGAGCGGGATTTCCCGCAGGTTTCGGGCGATTTCGAATTCGTGGATATCGCGCCACCCTTTGTGACGATGGCATTGTCCGCCTCTGACAAGCATTTACGCCCCGGTGGGACCGTGTCAGGGCCGAGCATGTTTGGCTTAGCTGATGTTTGCGCCTATTTTTGCATTCTAGCGGTTTTGGGGCCGGTCGGTTTGGCTGTAACGACCAATTGCTCCATTGATTTCATGCGCAAACCACCCCCCGGGCGGCTGTTGTGCCGGATGGAACTGTTGAAACTGGGACGTGCGCTGGCGGTGTGTGAAGGGCGGATATTTAGCGAAGGTGCCGAGGCTAAGCCAGTCGCGCGGGCGTCGCTGACCTATTCCATTCCACCAACCCGCTAAGAACGTCTTGGGTGTAGGGGTGGGGTATTATAATACCTAATTTATAACCTGTTGGAAACAAACAAATTATTGCGCTTCGCGCCGCTTGACCGCATTTCCTAACCGCGTATAACCGCCAAATCGAATGACGGGCTGCATATGCAGTCCAAACACTTAGGAAATACCGATGAAAACCTTTTCTGCTACTCCGGCGGACATCGACAAGAAATGGATCATTATCGACGCTGAAGGCGTTGTTTTGGGCCGTCTCGCGTCTGTCATCGCCATGCGGTTGCGCGGCAAGCACAAGCCGTCCTTCACGCCACACATGGACATGGGCGACAACGTTATTGTCATCAACGCTGAAAAAATCCAGCTGACTGGCAACAAGCGTGACAAGCCGAACTACTGGCACACTGGCACTGTTGGCGGCATCAAGTCCCGCACAACTGGCGAAATCCTTGAAGGCAAGCACCCAGAGCGTGTTGTCATGCAAGCTGTTAAGCGCATGTTGCCCGGCAACCGTTTGTCGCGTGTTCAGATGACGCACCTGCGTGTATTCGCGGGCACAGAGCACGGCATGGAAGCCCAAAAGCCGGAAGTTCTGGATGTTGCATCCATGAACAAGAAAAACACGAGGACTTCATAATGGCCGATCAAGTAAACTCCCTCGAAGAGCTGGGCCAAGTTGCAGACAGCATCGAAACCGTAGACGCACCTGCGATCACAACGATCCAGCGCGAAGTTGTTAAAGACGCCCTCGGTCGTTCTTATGCAACTGGTAAGCGTAAAGATGCGATTGCCCGCGTTTGGATCAAGCCAGGGTCTGGTAAAGTCATCGTCAACGGCCGTGAGCAGGAAACATATTTTGCGCGCCCCGTTCTGCGTATGATCTTGCTGCAGCCGTTCGAAGTAACGGCCACACTTGGCCAGTTCGACGTGATGGCAACAGTCAAAGGCGGCGGTCTGTCTGGTCAAGCTGGTGCGGTTAAGCACGGCATCTCCAAGGCGCTGCAATTGTTTGACCCAACACACCGCGCTGCGCTTAAGGCGGCTGGCTTCATCACACGCGATAGCCGTGTTGTTGAACGTAAGAAGTACGGTAAAGCAAAAGCCCGTAAGAGCTTCCAGTTCTCTAAGCGCTAACAGCGAAAGACATAATTTGTCATATAAAACAAAGGGTTGCATATTTTGCAGCCCTTTTTTTGTGCGTAGCAGAATTGTAGCAGAGGCAGTATGTGTTGACGTTATGGTTTAGCGATTTTAGCATAATGATAGCGTTTTAGGTTGCTATTGGAGTGCGCTATTGGCGTTTTATGAGGACAAAAGGGAGCACTATGGTGGTGCGCTTGTGCTGTTTAAGCGCAACCTTGCTGTTGCTGTGCCCAACGCTAAAGCACACAGACAAGCAAATTGGTATATGCGTTTGAAGATTGGTGGACGCAAAGGATATGTGACACGCAGCACTAAACTTACAATTTATGAAGATGCTTACGAGTATGCGAAAAGTGAGTTGCTGCGCTTACAGCAAGCAGCGAAGTTGGGACATAGTTTAGACGAACACACGTTTGAGCAGCATTGGAACAATTGGTTTGAACGAAACGTAAAGAACGGTGCTTGGGCTGACAGTAGGCAGTATTGGCACGAGAAATACGCTGAACGTTATTTTAAGCAGTATTTTAAGAACAAAGACGGCACGAGTATGCTGCTGAATGACATTACGCCGAGTGTTGCGAGTGGATATTGGGATTGGCGTATTGGATTTTGGGACAGTGCAGAAGGCAAAGCACTGCAGAAATACAATGCAAAGCGACGAGGTGCTAAAACACGCAGCACTAACAATGCACGAAAAGCGCCAGCAACTAAAACGCTGCTGATGGAGCAAAGTGCATTAAATCAAATCTTTTTTGATGCTTTTGAACGTGGACGCTTGCAGCAAGTGTTTAAGATGCGTGCGCCAGCGAAAAACAGAACGCCAACGCGACGTGCTGGGTTTGATGCTGAAGAATACACTACGCTTACACGTTATCTGCGCAGTTATAGGG
>JAHBAO020000229.1 GCA_018500065.2 Octadecabacter sp.
ACATCAGATCACCTGTCAGGACTCGTTAGACAGTACCTATCCCTCGCACGGCATGCGAACAACGGGCTGCAACAGTTTGTTTCGGGATTATTGGTCGAGGTCTTGTGCAGGTGTCAGGACCTGCACTTCAGCCACGCGCACGACTTCGGCCAGATCGCTGTCTGCTGTAAGATCGGCAACTGCGTAGCTTGTTGTCAGGTTATCGACCGACAGCGCGAGGTTTGATGTCACCTGACCGCGCGGGCCAACGGGACCATAGTGCGCACCGTTTACGGCAAAATAAACAGCGCCGGATTCACCGATACGCAGTGTTGCCGGATCTTCGGTTTGTGGCACGTTATAGGTATCACCAGCCGACATAACAGTTTCATACAAAACCGTGCCGTCTGCAGCACGCACACGCACCCAAGCATCCCGCACAGCAACAAGTTGCACGCCCGGGATCGGGTTTTCTGTCACTTGGATATTCGGGCCAACGCCAGCCAATGAAGTGCTGCCGTCCTCCAGCAAACCTGGGCGTTCAGCCGAGGTTGGGGCCAAAGCACCATTTGACGCCGGGTTTAGTCTTGCGATCGGGCCGTCACGCGGCACCAACACGGGCGCATCAAGTGCTTGTGGGCGATAAAGACGATCTAGGCTTTCGGATGTCGGCGCTTCAAAACCGGCAACGACATCTACGCCAGCGTCCGCAGCAGGCAATCCACCACCCGCAAGCGGGTCAATATCAGCGACAACCGTCGGTGTGTTTTCAACCGGCGCGAGCTGCACTTTCTGCACTTCTTGCAAAACGGTGTAGCCACCAAAGCCAAGGCCGCCGATCAGCGCGATCAGAACCGCAAAAGACCCGATGGCCCGCGGCTCAACCGCAGCGAACATCGCGTCCCCTGCCGGAATGAACGGCGTGGCGGGTGTCGCGAAAATATCTTTTTCGAAAGGCACGGCTTTGACAGGCTTTGCGCCGGACGCTTGCTCGGACATGCCGTGCGCTGTCGCAAAACCGGATTCGGTACAAAACGTATCAAACGCCCAATCCGGATCCATATTCAGGTAGCGGGCATATGACCGAACGTAACCCGCAATAAAGCCCGGTGTGTCGAATGCAGTCGGATCGGAATTTTCGATGGCAGCGATGTAGGCCGCTTTGATCTTCAGCTCACGCTGAACGTCCAGCAGACTTTTACCAATCGTAGCGCGTTCACCGCGCATGAGATCACCAAGGCGCAATTCGAATGCGTCAAAGCCAGCCGTTTCAACAGCTTGCTCTTCCTTTACGCGTCTGAACCCTCTCCGGATCATCCGTCACCCTCGTATTACTGCCCCAGTAGAGACGCGTCGATTCGTCTCGTACACACTCCTTACCCTCTTATTACCACAAGAAAAACCTTTTTGCACGTGCGCCAACACAGAAGCACCAAAACCCGCCGAAATACTTTGTTAACCCGCGAGTTCAGCGCGGTTCAGCGCACAATGGGACCACAAAGCATCCAGCGCCTTGACCAGCGCGTCCATCTCTTTTGGCCCATGTACCGGCGATGGCGTAAAGCGCAGCCGCTCTGTGCCACGTGGTACAGTCGGGAAGTTAATGGGCTGGACGTACATGCCGTGGTCTTGCAGCAGCATATCGGACAGCTTTTGCGTATGCACAGGATCGCCCACGATCAGCGGCACGATATGGCTTCCGTGATCAATGATCGGCAATCCAAGCCCGCGCAAACGGGTCTTGAGGATTTTCGCCTGTGTCTGGTGCTGTTCCCGCAAATCTTGGTCGGTCTTCAAATGCGCAACTGACGCCGCCGCCCCTGCCGCGACCGCGGGTGGAATGGAAGTCGTAAAGATAAAGCCCGGCGCATACGAGCGAACAGCGTCACACATCTTTGCGCTCGCCGCGATGTAACCGCCCATAACGCCAAATGCTTTGGCCAGCGTGCCGTTGATGATGTCGATACGCCCCATCAGACCATCACGTTCCGCGATGCCGCCACCGCGCGGGCCGTACATGCCAACCGCGTGAACTTCATCCAGATAGGTCAATGCGCCGAATTCATCGGCAATATCGCAGATCGCTTCGATCGGGGCGAAATCGCCATCCATCGAATAAATAGATTCAAATGCGATCAGTTTCGGCGCGGCTGGGTCGTCAGCGGCCATAACGCGGCGCAGGTCATCCAGATCGTTATGCTTGAAGATGCGCTTCTCGCCCCCGTTGCGGCGAATCCCCTCGATCATTGAGGCGTGGTTCAACGCGTCAGAGTAGATAATCAAACCCGGAAACAAACGCGGCAATGTCGACAGTGTCGCGTCATTGGCGATGTAGGCAGATGTAAACAACAGCGCGTCTTCTTTGGCGTGCAAATCGGACAATTCAGCTTCAAGGCGCTTGTGATAAACGGTCGTTCCGGAAATGTTGCGGGTTCCGCCGGACCCAGCGCCTGTTGCCTCAAGCGCTTCGTGCATTGCGTCAAGAACCACAGGCTGTTGGCCCATGCCAAGGTAGTCATTGCCACACCAAACAGTGATGTCTTTCTGCTCACCCTCAGGTGTCGTCCAAACAGCATGCGGATACTGACCCTGCTTGCGTTCAATGTCGATAAACGTGCGGTAGCGGCCTTCCTCGTGAAGGCGGGCCAGTGCAACGTCGAGTTTTGCGTCAAAATCCAAAATAAATTCCTTGGTCGAGCAACGATGGGACACATCCCACCAGTTAGGTTTAAGGCCTGATATATCCACAATCCGAGTCGAGCAACACTTTGGGCGAGGATAAATCGCCCCTGTTACGGTTCGTCGCACACACGGTTTCTGAACTTATCATAACTTTGAACGATCTCAAACTTCGCCACGCTTGACGCCGCTCTGTGCTGTGACACTCTCGCGTCAAATCAATTCGCCGGAGAACCCCATGTCACTTGATGCTGTCCTCGCCAAAATCGACACCGACCTTGATGCGTCCCTTGAACGCCTGATGGGGCTGTTGAAACTGCAATCCGTTTCCACCGATCCTGCCTATAAGGATGAGGTCAACAAGGCCGCAGACTGGCTGGTCGCGGATCTGAAATCATTGGGTGTGGATGCATCCAAACGCGACACGCCCATGCACCCGATGGTCGTCGGGACCGTTGGCAATGCTGGCCCGCACTTGCTATTTTACGGCCACTATGACGTGCAACCTGTTGATCCAATTGAATTATGGGACCACGACCCTTTTGCGCCTTTCATTGAGGACCGCGACGGTAAGAAAGTCATCCGCGGCCGCGGTACGTCTGACGACAAGGGGCAGTTGATGACCTTCATGGAGGCGTGCCGCGCGTGGATCGCCATTCACGGCGAACTGCCCTGCAAGATCACGTTCCTGTTTGAGGGCGAAGAAGAAACCGGCTCCCCCTCCCTCGTGCCTTTCATGGAGGCCAATGCAGACGAGTTGAAAGCCGACCTCGCGTTGATCTGCGACACCGGCATGGTGGCGCAAGGGGTGCCGTCCATCGCCAGCCAGTTGCGCGGGATGTTGAAGGACGAATTCACCCTGCATGGCCCCGCGATGGACCTACATTCCGGTCACTACGGCGGCCCTGCCGTGAACCCCCTTAAGGAAATCAGCCGCATCATTGCATCCTTCCATGATGACGATGGCCGCGTCACGATTGACGGGTTTTATGATGATGTGATCGAGATTGGTGACAACCTCAAAGCGCAATGGGAAACCTGCGGCTTTGACGAAGCGGACTATATGCAAAACGCTGGGCTTACTGAGTCCGCTGGTGAGAAAGGTTATTCGGTCCTAGAACAGCAATGGTCCCGCCCGACATTAGAAATTAACGGGCTTTGGGGTGGATATCAGGGCGCTGGGTCCAAAACTGTGATCCCCGCAGACGCCCATTGCAAAATTACTTGCCGTCTTGTCGGCGACATGGACCCAGACAAGGTCCGCGACGCACTGCGCAAGCACGTCGAAAGCCATTTGCGCCTTGGCACCTCCGTCACTTGGGACAACGATCTTGAAGGCGCACCCGCTTCTGTGATGAACACAGACCGCCCCGAATTTGAACAAGCCCGCCAAGCGCTATCTGATGAATGGGACCGCGAGGCGGTCTTCGTCGGCATGGGCGGGTCGATCCCCATCGCAGGGCATTTCAAAACCGTTCTCGACATGGACGCGATGCTGATCGGCTTTGCCTCCGAGGATGACCGTATCCATTCCCCCAACGAAAAATATGATGTCGAGGCCTTCCACAAAGGCATGCGCTCATGGGCGCGGGTTCTGGCAGCGCTATCTGGTTCAAAACCGTCGTGAAACGGCTTCTGAACCAACTCTGGATCGTGATCGGCGCGGTTGTTGCGGCGTTTGTGGTGTCTTGGTTTATCTACATGCCAAACGCGCAAGAACGTGGTGTCTGGCGCGCACAATCGGGCGGTTCGATCATCACGCTCAATGCACTGCAGGCAAAGCTTTACAGTGAAACCAGCGTGTCTTGTGTCGAACAAATCGCATTTCCGGCGCATATGAAGCTTGTTGAAATGGCCGAAGGCGCAACTGTTCTGGTTGAAGGCGATACCCTAATACTTCGGGTTGACGGAGCATTGGACCCAACGCCCTACACTCGCATTGACGCCCTGCCCGCCACGTGCGGCCCCGTGAGAGACACCACACCTCGCGAGGTTTTCGACGCGATGTGGGCCGCAATGGACGAACACTATGCTTTCTTTGACGTGCACGGTGTTGATTGGAGCGCACGTCGCGCTTTGGCGCCCGCACCGGGTGCGCAGATGACAGATAACGCCCTAAAAGCATTATTGCTCCGCGCTTTGGAAGGCTTGGATGACGGGCACGTCCATTTCGGGTCATATCAAATTGGGTATGAATCCCCGTCCAGAGCCCCCGATTGGTTCCCCACCGATAACAGTTTTGATCGCGACGGGCTGGTCCAAATCGCCCGCAACACGCTCGGCGTCACCCTCACCCCAGTTGATCAAACGGCGATTGAATACGCGCTTTTGCCGGACGGCGTTGGCTATGTGATGATCCGCGAAATTGGGGTCGATACACCGTTTGGATCGACCGACTTCAAGGCCATGTCACTGGCGTTTGCTGGCGTTGCAAACGCGCTGCAAGACGCCAAGGCAATCATCATTGATCTGCGCTATAACCCAGGTGGGTCTGACACTGTATCCTTCGCCATTGCGAGCCATTTTACCGCACAACCTGTTGATGTGTTAACAAAAACAACCCGTGATGGCGACTCC
>JAHBAO020000185.1 GCA_018500065.2 Octadecabacter sp.
CCCTGCGTCGGGCCTGCATTGGCGTCGATCCTGATGATGGCCAGCGGGTTTGGCAACATCTGGGAAGGCGGGGCGCTGTTGGCGGTTTACGGGCTGTCGATGACATCCCCCTTTATCATCGCCGCCTTCTTTGCGCGCCCGTTCCTTGGGTGGGCGCAGCGCAACCGCAAACACCTTGGCACTGTTGAAAAGGTCATGGGCGCGATGCTGATCGTCTTTGCCATCCTGATCGCGACCAATTCCATCAACTACATTGCGAACTGGTTAATCATCACGTTCCCGTCTTTCACGTCTGTCGGTTAAAGGAGAAATATCATGTTCCGCACAACACTTGCCGCCCTCGTATTACTCGCGTCACCCGTAGTCGCCGCTGAAATTGGCGACGATGGTTTGCACGAAGCCCCGTGGATTGAAGAGACGTTCAAAGATCTGCGCGAAGATCTGGAAGAGGCCGAGGCGCAGGGCAAGACGCTGATGGTGATCATCGAACAACGCGGCTGCATTTATTGCACGAAGATGTACGAGGACGTTTTCCCTGAACCGGATATCACCGCTGCCTTGACGGACGACTTCTATGTCGTGCAGCTGAATATGTTTGGCGACGTTGAGGTGACGGACTTTGACGGAGAGACAATGTCCGAGAAAGATGTGGTCCAGCGTTGGAACGCAAACTTCACACCCATGATGATGTTCTTTCCTCCAGACGTTGCGGATGACGCGATAGGGAGTGAAGCCGCGATCGTGTCGATGCCCGGGGCGTTCGGCAAGTGGACGACGCTGAATCTGTTGAACTGGATAAGCGAAGACATCTACGAGGGCGGTGAGAACTTTCAAAGGTACCACGCGCGCATCCTACAAGAACGCGGAATCGTTGAATAAATTTTCCAATCACATCGTTACATTCAAATAGTTGATTTTGTAGTTGCGAGAATCTGCTTCGGTGCGCTACGGTACACCATGAGATGACGGACTCTGGGAGGGGCCGATGAAAAGAATGATACTAGCAGCCGCTGTTACAGGCTTGGGGACCATTGCGGTCGCCGAAACAGCACCAAGTGAAATCACCTTCGGTGAGTATGGCCAGATCGAGACATCATTGTCTGGTCAGGCTGGTGATCCGGCGGCAGGCCTTGAGGTCATGGTCGCACGTGGCAAGGGCAATTGCATTGCTTGTCACCAAGTGAGCGCGCTTGATGAATATCCATTCCACGGCGAGGTTGGCCCGTCCTTGGATTTCGTCGGTGAACGTTGGGAAGAAGCCGACCTTCGGGGCATCGTCGCAAATGCGAAGATGACATTCCCCGAATCGATCATGCCCGCATTTTACAAGACTGAAGGCTTCGTTCGTGCCGGCAATGGCTACACAGGTCGCGCCGCAGAAGGTGAGATCGAACCAGTTTTGAGCGCACAAGAAATCGAAGATGTGGTCGCATATCTAATGACGCTGACAGAGTAATCTTCAGCTTTCGACAAAATAACAGGAGAAATCATGAGCTTTACACGTAGAGATACGCTCAGGCTGGCAATGGGCACCGCATTTGCGGCAGCTGTTCCTTTTAAAGTATTTGCCGATGTTGACGCAGATGTTGCGGCCTTCACAGGCGGCGCCGAAATCGGTGAGGGTGGCATCACGCTGATCGCACCGGAGATCGCTGAAAACGGCAACACAGTGCCAATCGAAGTCGACGCCCCGGGCGCGGTTTCTATCTTGGTCCTGGCGACTGGCAACCCGACACCAGCTGTCGGCACGTTTAATTTCGGTCCATTGTCTGGCGCACAGCAGGCATCCACGCGGATCCGCCTTGCCGGAACACAAGACGTTCTGGCAGTCGCGCAAATGGCTGACGGCACCTTCGTGCAGGCACGCCAAGAAGTTAAAGTCACAATCGGCGGCTGCGGCGGCTAAGGGAGAATAAGAACATGGCAGAAGGTGTAACACCACGCATTCGCGTACCGCGCGATGCAACCGCTGGCGAGACGATCACAATCAAGACACTGATCTCTCACCCAATGGAATCCGGTCAGCGTAAAGACGGGGACGGCAACGTCATCCCACGCTCGATCATCAATCGCTTTACCTGCGACTTCAACGGCGAGAATGTCATTGATGTGACGTTGGAACCAGCGATTTCTACAAACCCGTTCCTTGAATTCCAGGCAGTTGTCCCAGAGAGCGGCACGTTTGAATTCGCATGGTACGACGATGACGGTGACATCTACACCGACACCAAAGACATCGCCGTTAGCTAATCACTGACCCGGGGAGGGGCCAAGATGAAAAGAACACTTACTTCAATGGGTGCGATATGCCTCGCAATGGCCGTTCCCTTTGGGCAGGCTTTTGCGGACGAAGATGCAGATCTTGTCGTGAACGGCGAACTTGAGATTACCGTTCGTGCCCCGGCGCCTGCGCATGTTGAAAACCTTAGCGAAATCACGTCGGGTTGGGTCTATCGTTCAACCGAAACGCAAGCGTTCCAATTGGATGACTTTGAAAACCCGGGCATGATCTTTGTTGATTCAGGGATTGAGGCTTGGAACGCAGTCGAAGGCGAAGCCGGCGAGTCTTGTGCAAGCTGCCACGGCGACGCGGAAGAAATGGCGGGCGTCAGCGCGACATATCCTAAGTGGAACGATGACGCCGAAGAAGTGCGTACATTGACCATGCAAATCAACGCCTGCCGCACCGAGCAGATGGGCGCTGAAGAATGGGCCTATGACAAGCAGGACCTGTTGAACATGACAGCGCTTCTGGCATCCGTTTCCCGCGGTATGCCTGTGAACGTTGCAATCGACGGACCAGCGGCTGCCACATGGGAGC
>JAHBAO020000402.1 GCA_018500065.2 Octadecabacter sp.
AGTTGAGAAAGCCGGTGAGGTGGTCTCCGTTCCGCTCGACAAGGTGGTGGTTGGCGACGTGATCCATTTGGCTGCGGGTGCACGTATTCCGGTGGATGGCATACTCAGCCGCGGCACAGGGTTCGTGGATGAAAGCATGATTTCCGGTGAGCCGATGCCCGTTGAAAAAGCAAACGGTGACGCGCTGGTTGCTGGCACCGTGAATGGCCCGTCCGCGATGGTGATGCAGGCCCGCGCCGTTGGGTCCGACACCATGCTTGCGCGGATCATCGCGATGGTGGCCGAGGCGCAAGGCGCACGTTTGCCGGTGCAAGACCTCGTCAACAAAATCACGCTGTGGTTCGTTCCTGCGGTGATGGTGATTGCCGCGTTAACCGTGCTGGTGTGGCTGATCGTCGGCTTGCTGCCGCTGGCGTTGGTTGCAGGTGTGTCCGTGCTGATTATCGCCTGTCCTTGCGCGATGGGGTTGGCGACGCCAACATCCATCATGGTCGGCACTGGGCGCGCTGCGGACCTTGGTGTGCTGTTTCGAAAAGGCGATGCCTTGCAAGCGTTGCAGGGTGTTGACGTCGTTGCGTTTGACAAGACTGGCACGCTGACAGTTGGCGCGCCGGTCGTTGTGACCAACACATTGCGGGCGCAGGATCTTGCGGCGGTTGCCGCTGTAGAAACTGCATCTGACCATCCATTGGCCGCGGCGATTGTTGCGCTGTCTGGTCGCCATTTGCCCGTCGCCACGGATGTTGAAACGGTGCCCGGCCACGGTGTGCAAGGCATGGTCGAGGGCCGCCGCATCGTGATTGGCAATGCGGCGATGATGGTGTGGGACGGCATTGATGAGTACGCGGATATTCCAGCGGGGCAGACCCCTGTGATGGTTGCGATTGATGGGAAATTTGCGGGTACGATTGGCCTGTCTGATGCGCCCAAACCGACAGCCAAAGCCACGGTTCAAGCGCTGAAAGCACGCGGTGTTGAGGTCGTGATGATTTCTGGCGACACGCAAGACGCCGCGTGTGCGCTGGGCAAGGTTCTGGGGATTGATCGGGTGATCGCAGGGGTTCTGCCAGACGGTAAAGTGGACGCTGTCAAAGAGCTGCAAGCAGGTGGTCGCAAGGTCGCGTTTGTGGGGGATGGCATCAATGACGCCCCCGCACTTGCGAGGGCTGACATTGGAATCGCGATGGGCACGGGCACAGATGTGGCCGTTGAAAGCGCGGATGTGGTGCTGGTGTCGGGCAATCCGGCGGGCGTCGCACGGGCGATTGAAATCAGCCGCCGAACTCTGCGCAATATTTGGCAAAACCTTGGCTGGGCGTTTGGGTATAATGTTATCCTAATTCCCGTCGCGGCATTGGGGCTGTTGTCGCCGCAACTTGCCGCACTTGCGATGGCGGCGTCGAGTGTGCTGGTGGTGACAAACGCGCTGCGGCTGCGATGGGTGAAAGTGCTAGAATTGGAGGCGGCGAAATGAACATCAAAGACGCAGGCACCCGCGTTGGGCTGCCGCCAAAAACCATCCGGTATTATGAGGACATCGGGCTGGTGACACCGGATCGCGCGGCCAACGGGTATCGTGATTTCAGCGACGCACATCTTCACAAGCTTACGTTCCTCGCCCGTGCACGCAGCCTTGGGTTTTCGATCGACGATTGCCGCGACCTGCTCGCCCTATGGGAAGATCAGGACCGCGCAAGTGGGGATGTGCGGGCCATCGCCAAAGAACACCTTGTAGCGATTGAAGCAAAGATTGCGGGCCTGCAAGACATGCGCGCAACGCTGGCTGATCTGGTTCAGTCTTGTGCAGGGGATGCACGGCCTGATTGCCCGATTATCGACAAATTACAGCGCGGTTAGGGTCAAAACAACTTAAACGTGCCTAAGTCTGGCAGGAAACCAGCGTCAAAATGGCCTCAACATTAGTTTGATGTCGCGCCGATTGCAGAATGGTTCGTCGCCAAGCTCTTCTTGGCCGTTGCCGGAGACGTGGATGCGCAAATCTTGCTTGGTGGCATGCTTGTTGGACTGTTCGCGCTGATGTTTGCGACCCGTTGGTATTTTGTGATGCGCCGCGTGCTGCGGCCCAAAACAACGGCGCGGTTCGACAGTATGGGTATCAATTAGAAATCAACGCTCACGCCCGGAAGGTTTAGCGATTTGATCAATTCGCGCAGTTCTTGACGCGCCGCGACGTTGGAGATGTTCAAACCCTTCACGCCGATGTCGCGCAAATCCAGCAATGTCAGACCACGCGGGAACAGCTCGCGAAAAATAACACGTTCGTTGAAACCGGGGGCTGTGCGAAACCCGATGCGGCGCGAAAGTTTTTCAATCGCGGCTTCCATCTTTTGTTTGTTCACCATGTTCTGCGCTCCCATGCGGTTGCGCACAACGACCCAGTCAATCGGTTCAAACCCCGCCTGCGCGCGCAGTTGCCGCGCATTCCAGACCATTTGCGAATAAACGGAAGGGCCGGTGATGGTTTCTGCATCGCTGTCAATATGGGCCAGTAGGTCAAAGTCGATAAAGCTGTCGTTCAGCGGTGTAATCAGCGTATCGGCCAGCGAATGCGCCACTTGTGACAGCCGTGTGTGGCTGCCGGGGCAATCGATCAGGATGAAATCATTGTCCGGCTCAAGCCCCGCAACGGCCACAGACAGACGGTGATCAAAGATATTTTCGCCGTCTTTGAGGGTCTTAGGGTCAACCTCTGGCAGGTCTTGATAGGTGGGGGTCGGCAGCGCAAGCCCTTCCTTTTCAAGAAATTTCTGGCGGTTTCCGATGTAACGGCCCAGCGTTTTCTGGCGCAAGTCCAGATCAAGTGTGCCGACCTTATGGCCCATGCGCGACAGCGCTGTTGCTACGTGCATCGAAACGGTGGACTTGCCAGCCCCGCCCTTTTCGTTCCCCACGACGATAATATGTGCCACTGCGCTTGCCCCTTTGCTTCCTCGGATCGTTGTCCGAAGTGTCGGCGTAACTATACGCAGGGACGGGCGCAAGGCAAAGAGGGATTGACTTGCGAGGCGCAAAGCCCCATTTGCCCCCCAAGGAAGATGCTAGCTGCCGCGTGAGCAGGCGCTGAACGGCGCAAAGTGCACATCCTTAAGGTTCCCACCATCACGCAGGGGCGCCGCGCCAGTCGGCGGGCCTCGAATACGTTAGGCATGGGCATTCGGCCCACCGCGAGCCTTTGGCGCATCCTTTTGCGCATGGTGGGGTTTCCCCACTTTAAATTTACGCGAGGGCTCTGTCCTCGCCCCGATCCAAGGAAATTACATGGATTTCGATATGCTGGGCCTTGCGCCCCGACTGATTGCTGAGCTGAAAAACCAAGGTATCACTGACCCGACACCAATTCAGGCACAGGCGATCCCACATGCAATGAATGGCCGCGATGTCATGGGCCTTGCCCAGACGGGCAGTGGTAAAACGGCGGCCTTTGGTCTGCCGATGATTGATATGCTGCTCAAAGAGCAGGGTAAGCCCGAGGGCAAAACAGCGCGCGCGCTGATCCTTGCGCCGACCCGCGAATTGGCGAAACAAATTCAAGAGAATTTGGCGGCCTACACAACAGGAACGCACCTCAAGACCATGCTGGTCGTTGG